>DAHVZZ010000620.1:0-3092 GCA_027323785.1 Acidobacterium sp.
TACATCACCAGCGGCGGGTATTTTGGAACGAGCTTCGGCGGGTACACGCTGGTGGATCCAGGAGCGCCTCGCGAATACATCGTTTCAGTCAACTTCGGCCGCGGATAGGCGCGGATAACCAGTAGCGATACAACCGGTCTCCGCCGCCCGCGATTCCCGGGTCGGCGGAGACTTTCACTTTGGGGGGCGGGCCGGTTGCATTGGCCAGGCCTGGCAAACGCCACCGGCATTGCCAAGGCGCTTCCCCGGACGATATTTGGCTGTTCCCTGCCCCACCGAACCAAGGGAGCTTCTACTGCGGGGCGTTCTGTAACTGCGCGAGCTTCTTTTTGAGATCTTCGAGTTTCTGGCCGGCCTGGGCGAGTTTTCCCTGGGCGGTCAGATTCTGATAGTCGGCGAGGTCCTGGGCGGCAGCGGCAATCAGGGCGCTGCGCTTTTCGATGATGCTGGCAGCGGCAGGCACCGGAGCGGAGCCGCTGGCGGGAGCGGCGCTGACGCCGGGGGATGCGGCCGTGGACTGCGTGAGCGAGGAGGGCTGGCCGTTGAAGAGAGCGTTGAGAGCGGTCTGGAAGTCCGGCCCGTAGGCGAGGCGGTTCTGGAGGGCGAGGACGACGAGGCGCAGCTCGGGCATGGGGCTCTGCTGAGCCTGCAGGTAGATGGGCTCAGCGTAGAGCAGGGCCTTGCCGCAGGGGATGACAAGGAGGGTTCCGCGGATGACGTGGGAGCCCTGCTGGTTCCAGAGGGTGAGCTGGCCGGAGATGGCGGCGTTCTGGTCGATGCGGGCCTCAATCTGCATGGGGCCGTCGACGAGCCTGGTCTTGGGGAAGTCGTAGACCACGGCCTTGCCATAGTTGGCGCCGTCGCTGCGGCCGGCGATCCAGCCGATGAGATTGTTGCGGTTGGCCGGGGTGAACGGCAGGATATCGACGAACTCGACCTGCGACGAGCCGGGGAGCTTCATGAGGACATAGTTGGGGCTCATGGTCTGGCTCTGCTGCACGCCGGAATCGCTCGCCTGTAGTTCGGAGGCTACCGTCCACAGGTCTTCGCGGTTGTAAAAGGTTTCCGGATCGCCCATGTGGTAAAGGCCGTAGACCTGGGCCTGTTCGGCGAGGAGGAGTTCGGGGTAGCGGATGTGGCGGCGGAGATCGGTGGGCATCCGCGAGGCGTCGCGGAAGAGCGAGGGGAAGAGGCGACGCCAGGCGCCGATGATGGGATCGTGCTCGTCGAAGACGTAGAAGGTGGTGGCTCCGCTGTAGGCGTCGATGACGACTTTGACGCTGTTGCGGAGATAGTTGATGGAGCCGTCGCCGAAGGGGTACCGGGCGGAGTAGGGATAACTGTCAGAGGAGGTGAAGCCGTCGAGGATCCAGTAGAGGTGGCCGTTGTCGCCGAGGACGATGTAGGGGTCGGAGTCCCAGGTGAGAAAGGGCGCGAGCGCGTGGACGCGGGCGAGGATGTTGCGGCGCATGAGCAGACGGCTGTGGGAGGTGATGTCGTTGCTGAAGGGGACCTTCCAGAGATCGCCGCGGTCGGCTGAGATGAGGATGCGGCGGAGCATGCCGCCGAGAACGATGCCGCCGGTTCCCTCGTAGGTATTGAAGTTGTTGGCCTGACCGGTGGGGTAGTTGAATTCCTGCTGGTGGGTATCGACGTAGACGTCGGTGTTGGTGAGCTCGCCGTAGTAGATTTCGGGTCGGGTAACTTTGAGGCCGGGAATGGTGCTGTCGACCGGCATGTCGCGGAGGTAGAGGTCGGGCAGGCCCTCGGGGGTGAATCCGTTGACGGGATTCATGGTGATGCCGTAGCCGTGGGTGTAGATGAGCTTCTCGTTGATCCAGTTGCGGCTGCTTTCGGGAAGCCGGTTCTGGTTGAGCTCACGGGGAGCGATCATGACTTCGCGGAGGTCGCCGTTGATTTTGTAACGATCGATGTCGATGTCGGGGAAGTCGTAGTAGGTGCGGATTTCCTGGACCTGACGGAGGGTGCTCTGCAGGGCGCGCCAGTCCCACAGGCGGATGTTTTCAATGGTGCCCTGATTGCCCGCGGGGTCGGCGGCATCGGGCGTGGTGGCGGCGGGGAAATGCTGGCGGGTAATGCGGTCCAGATCCCAGGCGCGGCGGGTCCACTGAATATTTTGGGCGATGTAGGGGCGTTCCTTATCGAGCTGGTTGGGCTTGACGATGAAGCTGCCGACGTACCAGGCGACGAGCTGGACGATGATGAAGCAGGCCATGGCGGGCGCGATGGCGAGGATCAGCCGGCCGGCCCGCGGCGAACGGAAGGCATTGAACAGCGAGATGCAGGCACCCAGGACAAGAGCAACCGCGACGACCAGCATGCCGCTGATGGTGACGTGCGCGTTGGTATAGTCAACTCCGCTGAAGATGGTGTGGGTGGCGAAGAGCGTTCGGAAGCGGTTCAGATACACCTGCGCCGCGAAGACCGCCAGGAAGAGGGCGAAGGAGATGGAGAATCCCCGCCACGGCAGGGCAAGCGCGAGGCCGCCGTTTTCCTTTGCGATGGCGCGGGTGCTGCCGGAAAGGAAGAGGAAACCGGCGGCTCCGATGCAGGCGACGACGGCGAGGCTCATGAGCCATCCGGCGAGGAGCTGCCAGGCGGGAAGGGTGAAGAGGTAGAAGTTCAGCGGACGCCCGAAGACGGGATCGAGGGGCCCGGCGGCGTGGGGTGCGTTGAGCCAGAGCGCGAGTGTTGGCCACTCGGCCATCATGGCGGTTCCGGCGAGGGCGGCGACCGCGAGGGAAGCGGCGACACCGGCGATGCGCAGGGCGCGGCGAACCGGCAGATTCATGCGCTGCTCGCCGACAACCACGTAGCGGTCATGCGGAAGATCGGCCTGATGCATGCGCCAGAGGGCGAGGAACCATCCGTAGAGGATGAGGAAACTGGCGGCGAAGAAGATGGCGAAGGAGCCCCATTGCAGGCCCCAGCTCTTCCAAAAGACGTGGCCGTAGCCAAGAGTCTTGAACCAGAGGGCATTGACGTACCAGGAGAGCGCCGAGGAACTGCCGAGAAAGATGGAGACGACGACGAGGATTCCGACCATCACCGGGAGATTGAGGTGGGGCTTT
>DAHVZZ010000622.1:0-7755 GCA_027323785.1 Acidobacterium sp.
CGACCGGCTGGGCAAGCCGGTGAACCGGCACGAGTGGTGGATGGAGCCGCAGACGGTGAACGCGGTGAATCTGCCGCTGCAGGATGCGCTGAACTTCCCTGCCGCGATTCTGCAGCCGCCGTTCTTCGATCCGAAGGCTCCGGCGGCGGATAACTACGGGGCAATCGGAACGATCATCGGGCACGAGATCAGCCACACCTTCGACGCGGAAGGCAGCGCCTTCGACGCGGAGGGACAGCTGCGGAACTGGTGGACTCCGGCGGATCACCAGCACTTCGAGCAGGAAGCGAAGGCCCTGGAGGAGCAGTACGACAGCTACGAGGCGCTGCCGGGACTGCACGTGAACGGACGGC
This sequence comes from Acidobacterium sp., assembly GCA_027323785.1. Classification (GTDB taxonomy): domain Bacteria; phylum Acidobacteriota; class Terriglobia; order Terriglobales; family Acidobacteriaceae; genus Palsa-343. Next base: position 354 of record DAHVZZ010000622.1, read on the forward strand.
AGACAATCGACGAGGACATTGCCGACCTGGGAGGCGTGATGGCGGCTTACGAGGCGTATCACGACTCGCTGAACGGAAAGAAGGCGCCAGAGATCGACGGATTCACCGGGGATCAGCAGTTCTTCATCGCCTTTGGCCAGAACTGGGGATCGAAGGAACGAACGGCGGCATTGCGCGCTCAGGTGCTGTCCGATCCCCATGCTCCGGCGCAGTTCCGTGCCGACACCGTGCGGAATTCGGACGCGTGGTACAAGGCGTTCGACGTCAAGCCGGGACAGAAGCTGTACCTGCCGCCGGATAAGCGGGTACGGATCTGGTAGCCGGCCCGGTAAGCTGAATACGTGCCCCCGTGGACAACGCCCGCGGGGGCATTTTGCTTTGGTGTCGAGCCATATCAAAAAGACCAAATATTTTCGTTGCGCTCCGACTGTACTATGTGACATAGTACGCATGTGATTCCATTTCGTGTGACATTCCGCCCCGGGCTTTCGCTCTTCGAGCAGGTCGTTTATGCGACGAAGAAGGCGATGGTCAGCGGTCAGCTTCGTCCTGGGGAGGCGTTTCCGTCGGTGCGGACGCTGAGCCGGGAGCTCAAGATCAATCCCAACACAGCGCACAAGATTGTGGCTTACCTGGTGAACGAGGGCTTTCTGGAGACGCGGCCGGGGATTGGCACGGTGGTGGCGCGGCTGCCCGATTCGAGCGGGAAGGAACGGGCGGCGCTGCTGGGGCAGGAAATTGAACGGCTGGTGGTGGAGGCCAGGAGGCTGGGGATCGAGGAAGAGGAAGTGACAGAGGCGGTTCGGGGGCACTGGCAGCGGATGGATTCGGCAGGCGAGCACAACGGGCACAGAAACCGATCGGCAAACGAGGCTGAGGAAGGACGGAGACGACAATGAGCGCGGCGGTGAAGCTGGAGAGACTGAGCAAGCGCTTTGGGCGGACCGAAGCGCTGAAGGATGTAACGCTGGAGGTGCCGGAAGGCAGCATCTACGCGCTGGTGGGCGCCAATGGCGCGGGCAAAACAACGCTGATCAAGCTGCTGATGAACATTCTGCGGCCGTCGGAGGGCCAGGCCGAGGTGCTGGGGATGGCGTCAGAACAATTGGCGGGGCGGGCGCTGGACCGCATCGGGTATGTGAGCGAAAACCAGGAGCATCCGGAATGGATGACGGTGAGGCAGATGCTGGATTATCTGCGGCCGTTTTATCCAAAGTGGGACCGTGCGCTGGAGGCGTACCTGGTGGATCAGTTCGATCTGCCGCTGGACCGCAAGATCCGGCATCTCTCGCGCGGCATGCGAATGAAGGCCGCGATGGCGGGGGCGCTCGCGTTTCGGCCGCCGCTGCTGGTGCTGGACGAGCCGTTTTCGGGACTGGATCCGCTGGTGCGGGACGAGCTGATCGAAGGGCTGCTGGATCGCGCGCAGGAGACGACGATTCTGCTGTCGTCGCACGATCTGTCGGAGATTGAGAGCTTCTCGACGCATGTGGGCTTTCTGGAACAGGGACGGGTACTTTTTTCCGAAGAGCTGCCGGCGCTGGCGGAGCGATTCCGCGAGGTGACGGTGACGCTGATGGTGGCGACGGAGAACCGGGCTCCGCTGCCGGAATGGCTCCAGTACGAGCAGTCGGACGCGGTGGTGCGCTTTGTACACCGCGACTGGCGCGGGTCCCAGAGCGTGACGGGAGTGCAAACGGTGTTTCCCGGAGCACGCGATGTGACCGCGGAACCGATGACGCTGCGGTCGATCTTTCTGGCGATTGCGCGGGCCGAACGCAGCGAACGACCGGAACGGGGCGAAAGGCCGGCACGGCCGGCGTCGGAAGAGAGGAGCCGGGCATGAATCAGGTGGGGCATATCTTTACGAAGGACGTGCGGCGGCACTGGCCGGAGATTGCGGCGACGCTCGGACTGACGGGGTTGTTTGGCTGGACGATGTCGCACCAGACAGCAAGCTCTCTCAATGCAGGCGGACCCGAGTATCTGGGCGGCGTTCTGGCGCTGGCCATGCTGCTGGCGCTGCTGCTGCCGGTGAGCTGGTGGGTGACCATTACGCGCCTGGTGCAGGGCGAGAGCCTGGTGGGCGACACGCAGTGGTGGATCACGAAGCCGTACGAATGGGGACGGTTGCTGGCGGCGAAGATTCTCTTCCTGGCTACGTTTGTGCTCGCTCCTCTGTTCCTGGCGCAGCTGTGGCTGCTGTGGGCGGCGGGGTTCAATCCGCTGGGTCACTGGGGCGGGCTCACGCTGGATGTGGCGCTGACGGCAGCTGTCATTGTGGTTCCACTGATGGCGCTGTCGACGGTGACGAAGAGCCTGTCGCGGGTCACGGTGACGATTCTGGGTGTACTGCTGGCAATGATCGCCGGAGCGGCTCTAATTGGGTGGCTGCATATCGGCCGCATGACGACTTCGGCGGCGGACGAAGTGGTTTATCCGGCAATGCTGCTGCTGGCGCTGGCGGCGATTGTGCTGCAGTATGCGCGGCGGCAGGTGTGGGCATCGCGGGGAATGCTGGCGGCCGCCGTGGTGCTGATGGGGGTGGGAGCGGCGTGCAGCACCAATGCGGGGCTGATCGCGATGACGTATCCGCAGAATGGCGCAACGGCGGCGGCAGCGGTGGCGTATGACGCGCAGCTTCCGGCGTGGACGAATCCAACGGCAATGCATGAGGTGCGTCTGATGCTACCGCTGCATGCGGCGGGTCTGACGGCTGGCTCTGGAGTGATTCTGGATGGAGTGCGGGCGACGGTGACGACAGCGGATGGACGGCGGTGGGAATCGGCGTGGCAGCCGGCCAACGGAACCCGGATTGTCGGCGCCGAGGGGCGCGGCTACGTGCCTGTACAGATGAAAGCCGGGTTCTACGAAGCGGCAAGGCAGGGACCGGTGACGATCCGGCTGCGGCTGGCGGCGGTGGATATCCGCGCCGGCAACACGAAGCGGCTGACGATGGGAGCGGGTGATTTTGTCGTGCCCGGGGTGGGAATCTGCACGCCACAGAACGACAACGGCGGTCGCGGGTATTCGACGATGCGGTGCTGGTCGGCGGTGCGGCCTCCGCAGCTGACACAGGTGACCGGCCAGTGGTCGCAGATGCCGTGCGGACAGAATGTTGCCGGGGCCCCCGAGCAAACCGCTGTGGGCGACGCATGGTTCGGACAACTGCATCCGGCGGTGACGTCGGGGCTGAATCCAGTGGTGAAGATGCCCGTCAACCTTTCTAATCCGCTGAATCCGCCACTACTGGCTGTGGGCAACGTGGGTGCAGCCGCGAATGCGAGTGCACGAAGGTACCTGTGTCCGGGAGCGCCGCTGTCGTTCACTCCTTACCGGGAGGTGGCGAAGACGCAGTACGAGACGACGATTGCGGATTTCCAGCTGCCGGAGGTGAAACAGGAAAAGGTACAGCCGTTCAATAGCCCGGGGCTCCATGTGGAGACCCGGACCGAGTAATGCTTCTGTATCGATATCTGTGACCTGTTCAGAGGTTAGGCGGGATGCGGCGTTTCGCGAAGGCGGAACCAGCAGTAGAGCGGCCAGGCATGGGCGTGAGCGCACCAGGGCATAATCTGCGCGAGGCCTTCGCTGGGCAGCAGCGAGGAATTGAGCGAGTCGGCGGCGGTCCAGAGGCCGGTCCAGTAGTGTGGAAAGGTCTCGGCGTAATGAGTGAAGGTCATGCGGCGCAGGAGCGATTCGGCGGCTGGACGGTCGAAAGTGTTGACGCCGAGGATCAGGGGACCGTTCAGCGCATACCAGAAGCCTCCGTTCTCGCGGGAGCCGGCGGGAGTTCCTGGCCTGGGAGAGGGATGCTCGATCTGGCGAGCACCCTGCGATTCTCCGGGCAGGAGGCGATGCTGGACCTCGGCGAAGAGGCGGCGACGACGATCCATGCTGAGTTCTGGAATCTGGAGAGCGAAGCCTTGCGGCTCCAGCCACATGTTGTTTTCGCCAAGGGGAGTCTGGGCGTCGAGATAAGCGCGGCGCGAGAAGCCGCGGTTGCCGAGATCTTTCATGAAAGCATCGGCCAGGCTGGCGCGGTAAGCCCGCATGGCGGCGGCGACTTCGGCGGAGTTGGGGACGTGCGCGGTTTCGAGCTCCTCGGCGAGATCGCCGAGAATGACCGAGGCCATGGCGGAGTTCATGTGGCTCTCGCTCACGCCGAATTCGGTGTTATAGGGAATGGTGCTGGGCCACCAGCCAAACATGTCGTTCCAGTCCGAGTTCCAGCGGAGTACGAGGCCGTGTTGCCCGACGCTCACCTGGTCGCGTAGAAAGAGGAACGCCTGCCGAACGTGCGCGAGGCCGGTGTCGTTGCCGGAGTTTTCCAGCGGATAGTAGCCCAGTTGTTCTGTAAGGATTGAGGTGTCGTGGGTAACGCGGAGGTATTCGGCGAGCAGTATGAAGAACCAGAGCTGCTGATCGCTGGTCTCCTGTGCTCCGCGGGGACTCCAGCCAAAGCCGTAGTCGTTGAGCATGATGTAGCCATCGGGCAGCGTGCGCTTCATGATGAAGCGGAGCGTGGAGCGGGCGATGGCGGGGTGGAAATGGCAGAACGGCAGAGCATGCTGGGCCTGATCGCGCATGGAGCCGAGCATTCCCCACTGATAGTCGTATTCAGTGCCCTGGGGAACAATCGTTTCGTTGTAGTACTCGCGCCAGATGGCCATGGATTCGAGGACAGCGGCGTTCCAGCGCATCTCGCGGCGAAGAACGGGATCGGGTTCGGAGGCAAAGGCGGGAACGACGGCCAGCCAGGCGGTTCCGAATGACGAGGCTGGGGTCTTCGTCATGGCTGGAGCGGGCGAAAAGCCGGAAGTCAGAGTGTCAAGGGCGAATGGCGAAGTGTCCCGGCTGTAGCCAACGATAAAAGAAAGCGTACGGGTATGGCCTGGCTGAATAGTTCCGGCCCATTCGGCGCCGAGCCAGTGCGAAGCTATGCCCGCTGAGCCGCCCGGATCGGCGTGGGAATTCAGAGTCATATCTGTATCCATGGCATGCACAAACAAAGCGGGAGGATGTTGCTCGAGGAGGGACATCTGTCCGGGCGGGGGAAAGGCCATGGGCTGCCTGGTCTGCGGCGTAAAGCGGACGAAGATGGTACGCCCGGATTTCTCGGGGTCTTCGGCCGGCCAGGTGGGCATGGAACGTGGCTCGTTCCAGCTCGCGAATATCTGCTGATAGTGGCCGAGGACGGATTCATCGTATTGCACGGGCAGTGCGCGGGAGCCGGTATTGTGCAGGCGAACCTGGACGAGAAAGGCCGAGGTTCCCTCACCGAGCCGGAGAGACGGCTGAACGGAAAGCTGGCGCGTGACGGAGAGTGACGGCAGATCGTAATCGTAGCGCGCAAAACCAACGCCGAAGTGTTTCGAGGCAGCGGCAGAGGCCGGCGAATCCATGCCGATAAGCGAGTGGCTGGAGCTATCGATCTGAATGTGAGCCTGGTTCGCTCCGCTGAAGGCCGCGTGTCCCTGGTTGACACGCCCCCAGCCGCGTTCAGCGGTGAGGATCTGCACGGCTCCGCTGGCGTGGGTAAAGAGCGTGAGGCGGTAGTTGCCGGTTAGAAAATACGGATCGTCGGGAAGCGTAGGCTCGCCTTCGAAGGCGGGACTGCCTGGGAAGCGCAGTGGTCCGGTGTAATGGAAGCCGGGCATCCCGTGCGCGTCTTCAAACCAGGAGCCGAGGGGACCGGCAGCAGAGCCAGCGGTCGCAGCGACCAGGCTGGAAGGCATGAGGGAGGCAGCGGCAAGTGCTCCCGCGCCAGCGAGGAATTCGCGGCGGGAGACAAGATCGTCTTCGTTGGGCATAGGAAATCACTCCGAAAGATGTGCGGGGGAATTCTACCGCGTGGGGCGGAAGGGCGTATGGGAATCGACCTGTTGAAGGGCAGCTACCGGGGGGTATAATTCGGGACACGCGTGCCCCCTTGCCGACGGTGTGGAGAATCGCAGAACGAACCGCGCAATGCGGGAGGGCCGCGACGCTGAAAGTCCGGGTGCGGTCCCGGCGGGAGTTTCTGGCTGCCTGAGTACGCCGCGGGGCACCCAGAATGCGGAGCTGCTTTGGCCTCTCGTCTTTGAGGAGGTCTGCAATGCGCAAGTCCCTTCCCCTTTTGTTAGCCCCGGTACTGATGGTATGGCTGCTGGCCGGATGCAGTTCCAGCATGGTCGGATCGTCGGGCTCAGCCCTTTCGGCAAACTCGACTCCAGTTTCGCTTTCGATGACGGACGACCCGCCGGCGGGCGTTTCGGTGCTGTTCTTCCAGGTTAGCCTGACGGACGCGACGCTGACACCAGCGTCGGGCAGCCCGGTTTCGCTGCTGAACAACAACACGCCAATTCAGATCGACGTGACGCAACTCCAGGCGCTGTCGGCTTTCCTGAGCACGGCGAACGTTGCGGCAGGCACATACAACAGCCTGAGCCTGACTTTCGCCAATCCCGACCTGGTGATCTTTAACAAGTCGAACACGGCAATTGCGTCGACGTGCGCGGTGGGAACGGTGTGTGAAATTACGCCGACAATGAATTCCGCGACGCTGAATTTTACGACGTCGCCTTTCCCGCTGACGCTTTCGGCCAGCAGTCCGCTGGGGCTGATGGTGGACTTCCATCTGAACAAAGTGGTGCAGCCGGATCTCTCGGTGAATCTGAGCGTGACCAATGGCGTGACAGTGGAGCAGATGGCAAAGACGCCGAAGGAGCACCTGGGCCATGTAACCGGCACGGTGCAGAGCGTGAACGCCAGCCAGAACAGCTTTACGATGCTGACGCGATGGGGCTGGACGTTGACCATCGACACGGGCAGCAGCACGACGTTCAGCAGCTTTCCGGCAAGCGCCTGTACAACGCAGGGATTTGGGTGCGTGGCGCAGGGGCAGGTGGTGCGCGTGGATGTAAGCAGCATCGCCAGCGGCGTGGTGCAGGCGACCGATGTAACGTACATGCAGGAGGCCGGCCAGCAGATGGTGGAAGGAACCATCATCGGGCTGAGCGGGCCGACTTCGACGAACACCAGCGCGCCGTGGACGATCACGATGATCCTGCACCGGAGACCGTTCAACGACGACAGCATTCCCATGGGCGGGCAGGCGCAGGTGACGGTCGACAGCGGTGCAACGTTTGCGGTGGATGCGCAGGGCGCCGCCATGCCCGCCGGGGTGACCTTTGCCAGCGGGTCCAATCTGTACGTGGGACAGAACGTCCAGGTGGTGATGGATCCGGGATCGATGAGCGCGGTGTCTGCCAGCAACATGCACGAGGGCTGGGGGCCGGCGCGCAGCTTCTCGTTCACCACGAAGAGCGTGCAGCTGGAGCCGAGCCAGGTGACCGGAGTGGTGACCACCATCGGCAAGACCAGCGCGGGCGACAACGAGTTCGACCTGGGCCTGGGCTTT
>DAHVZZ010000626.1:0-4768 GCA_027323785.1 Acidobacterium sp.
AACGCGCCGTCGCGTGGATTCAGGTAGATCGTGGGAGCGCCGGCGGCATTGGCCACCACCAGATCCACCGCGCGGTCGTTGTTGATGTCCGACAGCATCGCCTGACGGGTGCTGCCGTGCCCGGCCAGCGCGGTCGGCCCGGTCCACTCGGTAAAGGTGGAGTTGCCGTTGTTGCGCCACAGCACGTTGGGACCGTATTTGCTGCCCGGCTTCTTCGAGCCGGTGACGAAGAGGTCGAGATCGCCGTCGTGATCGAAGTCCACAAACGTCAGGCCGGCTGGATCGTTCAGCTGCCGGATGCCGACTTTTGCCGTCACATCCTGGAAATGTCCGCCGCCCATGTTGCGGTAGAGAATGACGCGGCCTTTCAGCGCCACGGCCAGATCCATCTTGCCGTCGTTGTCGAAATCGCCTGCCGCGCAGGCCAGTGCCTGGCCGCTGGCGTCCAGTCCGGTCGCGCTCGCGGGAAGCTCCTGGAAGTGGCCGTTGTGCAGATTTTTATAGGCGCGGATCGCGTGGCTGCCGCTGCCCATCACCACCAGGTCCTGCGAGCCGGGCGCTTCGATATCGATCGCGCATTCTCCGCGGCTGACGCTGTCCGCCGCGCCTGTGCCGATCGGCAGCGCCTGGAAATGCACCGGGATCATGGGCCCCACCTTCAGCGGCGGCAGCTTCATCTCTTCCATGGTGGAGAGGTCGCCGCGGTCGCCGTATCCGACCCCCAGCGGCGTGGACAGCTTGGCCGCTGTCAGATGTTCGAAGATCTTCAGATGGACCTGCGCTTCCTGCGTCTTCCCCATCTGCTGCAGCGCCCGCGCCAGTCCGAACTGCGCCGAGCAGTGCGTCGGATTCAGCTTCAGGGCCGCCCTGAACTCGTCCACCGCCGCGCTGGTATTGCCCTGCATCAGCTGTAGCTGCCCCACAAAGTAGTGGGCATCGGCGTCATCCGGAACAAGAGCGACGGCCTTCTGCATGTACTCGATGGCCGCCTTCTGGTGGGCCTGGTCCATCTCCGTCAGTGCCAGGTTGTACCACGTGCGCGGATTCTTCGGCGCCATCTGCGTCGCCTTTTGCAGCTCCTGCTGCGCCTCCGCCAGCTTTTGCAGGTACAGCAGCGCAATCCCGCGGTTCATCACCGGAATCGCCGACGAGGGATCTGCCTGGTGAGCCTCCTCCAGCTTGGCCGCCGCTTTGGCCGTCAGCTGCTGGTTCATCAGCCCAATGCCCAGACCGTTGAGCCGCGCCGCCCGCAGCCGCGGGCTTTCGGCCTGGTGCGCGGCTCCGGCAGCCGGCTTGCTCTGATCCGCCGAATGTGCGACGCCCACCGCTGCGAGCAGCCCTGCCGCGGCCAGGAAAAGTATGCTGAAGGAAGTCTTTTTGGATGGCATGATTCGCCGTCCATTATAGGATTTCCAGCCATCGCCTGCCCTTTTCCCAGGGGCGTAAACTGTTACCGAAATCCCCCTTTCGAGGAAAATTCGTGGATCACCATCACCAGTACGTCGAGCGCGTCGTCGATCTCACCGATCCGGCCGCCAACGACATCGACAACCTTTCGCTCGACGAAGCCCGCCGCATCCTCCTCGAAGGCCCCGCCGAAGCCGTCCGCCACATCCACGGTTCCTTTGCGCTGATCGCGCGCTCCGGCAAGACCGTGAAAATGGCTCGCTCCCTCGATCGCCCCATGCGCTACTTCCTCGCCAAGCGGCAGGAAGGCCCGGCGCTCATCGTCGCGCACCGCATTGACGCCATTCACGAGTGGCTCAAATCCGAGGGCTTCGGCGATCAGTTCCACCCCAGCTACACCCGCATGGTTCCGGCCCATCATGTCGTCGAAATCCAGCTCATCGGCTGTCCCGATCCCGATCCCGTCTACACGCGCTTCTTCACGCCGGAGATGGGCACGCTGCCCGAGGATACCGGCGCCATCGGCCGCGCCTACATCGCCGCCATGGCGGACGAAGTGGCCCAGTGGCTCCAGCGCATTCCGTCGGACGCCCCCATCGGCGTCTGCTTCTCCGGAGGCATCGACTCCGGCAGCGTCTTTCTTGTGGCCTACCACACCATGCGGAAGCTGGGTATGAATCCCGGCCGCCTGAAGGCCTTCACCCTCGACCTCGGCAACGGTCCCGACCTGCAGCAGGCCCGCAACTTCCTGGAGCCGCTCGGCCTGGGGCTTTTCCTGGAGCCGATTGAAGCCGACCCCGCCACCCTCGATATCGCTGAGACCATCCGCATCGTCGAGGACTACAAGCCGCTCGACATCCAGTCCGCCACCATGGCGCTTGCGCTCTGCCGCGGCATCCGCCAGCGCTATCCGGACTGGAAGTACCTGCTCGACGGCGACGGCGGCGACGAGAACCTCAAGGACTACCCCATCGAGGAAAACCCCGAGCTGACCATCCGCAGCGTCATCAACAATTCCATGCTCTACCAGGAAGGCTGGGGCGTCGGCAAAATCAAGCACTCGCTCACCTACTCCGGCGGACTCAGCCGCTCCTACGCGCGCACCTATGCGCCCGCGCACCACTGCGGATTCACCGGCTTCAGCCCCTACACGCGGCCGGCGGTCATCGCCGTCGCCGAGGCCATTCCCTTCATCCGCATCACGGATTACAGCGTGGAGCGCCTCTACGAACTGAAGGGCGAAATCGTCTCCAAAGGCATCGAGGCCCTCACCGGCATGAAGATGCCGGTCTTCCCCAAGCGCCGCTTCCAGCACGGAGCTATTCCCGTCGAGGATCTCCGCCGCCGGATGCCCGACCGCGAGGCCGATTTCCGCAGCCGCTTCCTCTCGCTGTACCAGTGAACCTGCCGCTCTATCCCGAAACCCCCGCCGAGCGCGATGCCTGGATCGTCGCGCATCGGGCGGAGCGCGGGCCGCTCGATCCATACAAGCCGCAGGCCTGCCTGCTCGAGGAGGAACGCGCAGCCTCCGGAGAAATCGTCTCCGTCGCCACCATCTTTCTCACCAACCGGGAATGCCCGTGGCGCTGCACAATGTGCGACCTCTGGCGCCATACCCTGACCGAGCCGACGCCGCCCGGAGCCATCCCCGAACAGATCGAATACGCGCTGGAACAGCTCGCGTCGGACACGTCCGCCGCCCGTCAGACACCGCAAGCCATCAAGCTCTACAACAGCGGCAGCTTCTTCGATCCCCGCGCCATTCCGCCCAGCGACCACTTTGCCATCTCTCAGGCCGTCCGCTCCTTCGAGCGGGTCATCGTCGAAAACCATCCCGCTCTCATCGGCGATGCCTGCCTGCGCTTCCGCGACCTGCTCAGCGGCGATTTCGAAATCGCCATGGGCCTCGAAACCGCGCATCCCGACGTCCTGGAAAAACTGAACAAGCGCCTCACCCTCGACCAGTTCCGTTCCGCCGCCGAATTTCTTACGCGTCACGGCATCGCGCTGCGCGTTTTCATCCTGGTACAGCCGCCCTTCATGCCGCCGGACGAAGCTCTGCACTGGGCTGAACGCTCCCTCGACTTCGCCTTCGACTGCGGAGCCACAGCCGCCACGCTCATCCCCACGCGCGCCGGCAACGGAGCTATGGAAGCCCTCGCCGAGAACGGCAAGTTCGCCCCTCCGCCGCTGGCGACCCTGGAGTCCGCCATGGACTATGGGCTGAAGCTGAGACGCGGGCGAGTTTTCGCCGACCTCTGGGACCTGCCCCGTCCCATCGACTGCCCCGGTTGTGGAGCCGCCCGCGCAGCCCGCCTCCGCGCCATGAACCTCAGCCAGTCCATCGCTCCGCGCATTTCCTGCCCGCTCTGCGGAGGCCGCAGTTGATGGAACCGACGTATGACATCGCCGTCCTTGGTTCGGGATTCGCCGGATCGCTCACCGCCATGATCGCTCGCCGCCTCGGGCGGTCAGTCGTGATGCTGGAGCGCGGCCGCCATCCCCGCGTCGTCATCGGCGAATCCTCCACGCCGCTCTCCAACCTGCTGCTCGAAGAACTGTCGGACCGCTACCGCCTCGACGAAGTTCGCCCGCTCTGCAAGTGGGGATTGTGGCAGCAGGCGCACCCCGAGATGGCCTGCGGCCTCAAACGCGGTTTCACTTTCTACCATCACCGCCTCGACCGCCCCGCTGACCCCGACCCGGAGCGTCGCGATCAGCTCCTCGTCGCCGCCAGCCCCCACGACCGCATCGCGGACACCCACTGGTATCGCGCCGACTTCGACCAGTTCCTCGTCCAGGCCGCGCAGCGCGCCGATGTCGAATACTTCGACGAGGTCCGCCTGGAGCGCTTCACCGACCACGATTCTCACGTCGTGCTGGAAGGCACGCGCCAGGGGCAGCCGCTGACCATCCGCGCCCGCTTTGTGGTGGACGCCACCGGCCCGCGCGGCTTTCTGCATCGCGCGCTCAGCCTCGGCGAACTGCCGCTGCCCGGAATGCCCGCCACCCAGGCGCTCTACAGCCACTTCACCGGCGTCGGACGCCTGTCGGACGCGCAGCCCCCCGCCGATAACCCGCCCTATCCGCCGGATGACGCGGCCGTCCACCACATCTTTCCCGGCGGCTGGATCTGGGTGCTGCAGTTCAGCAACGGCATCACCAGCGCCGGAGTCGCTGCCACCGACGCGGTTGCCTCGCAGCTTGGCCTGGCCGAAGGCCGCCCCGCCTGGGATCGCCTGATTGACCGCATTCCCGCGCTACTCGAACAGTTCGCCGGCAGTCGTCCGAATCTCCCTTTCACGCACATCCCGCGCCTCGGCTTTCGCAGCGCCGTCATCGCCGGCCGCAATTGGGCTTT
>DAHVZZ010000080.1:0-5752 GCA_027323785.1 Acidobacterium sp.
GTCTGGGAATGGACCGCCAGCGCCTACCTTTCCTACCCTGGATTTCGCCCCCTGCCGGGCGCTCTGGGCGAATACAACGGCAAGTTCATGTGCAACCAGATGGTCCTCCGCGGCGGTTCAGTCGCCACACCGGCATCCCACATCCGTGCGTCCTATCGCAACTTCTTCCAGCCCGCGACCCGCTGGCAGTTTTCCGGGATCCGCCTGGCCGAAAACTGAAGCTCCCGGAGACCCGAGCCCTATGCCCGCCCTATCGACCCTCCCCTGCCTCCCCGACGCCGCCTCCACCCCCATTGGCGCCGAGGTCCTGCGCGGCCTCACCGCCAACCCCAAAACACTTTCCCCGTGGCTCTTCTACGACCAGCGCGGATCGCAGCTCTTTGAGGCCATCACCGAGCTTCCGGAGTACTATCTCACACGCACCGAACGCGAAATCTTCGCGGCTCACGCGGACGAAATCCTCGCCGCTACCGGCGCCCCTCGTCTCAACATCCTTGAGCTTGGCGCCGGCACGGCAGCCAAAACCGGCCTCCTGCTCGACGCCGCCGTCCGCCGTCAGGGATCCGTTCATTACCGCCCCATCGACATCTCCGGTTCGGCCCTCGAGGAAGCCGGCCGGCGCATCGGCGAACAGTTCCCCTATGTCACCGTCCAGCCGCACCTCGCCGACTACGTCCGCGACATGAGCTGGCTCCCCCACGCCTCCGGACGCCGCCTGGTCCTCTACATCGGCTCCAGCATCGGCAATTTCGAGCCCCGCTCGGCCGCCTCGCTGCTGCGCAATCTCCGCCGCAACCTTGCTCCCGGCGACCTGCTGCTCCTCGGCGTCGATCACATCAAGGATCGCAACACCCTGCTGCGCGCCTACAACGACTCCGCCGGCGTCACTGCCAGCTTCAACCGCAATATCCTCACCCGGATTAACCGCGAACTGGCAGCCAGCTTCCGCCCCGGCCTCTTCCGCCACCGCGCCATCTGGAACGACCGCGAGCACCGCATCGAGATGCACCTGGAGAGCCTCGTCTCCCAGACCGTGAACCTTCGCGCCCTCGACCTCACCGTCCAGTTTGTCCGCGGCGAAAGCATCCACACCGAAAACAGCTACAAGTTCACGCCCGACTCCGTCTCCGGCCTCCTTGCCGCCTGCAACTTCGCGCGGCGCGGCTGCTGGACGGACAAAAACCGCTGGTTCGGCGTCTACCTGGCCGAAGCAGCCTGATCGGCTGAATGCAGTTCAGCCAGCTCATGCTGGTGCTGATTGAGGTCGTTGCGGGGCTGGGCTATTTAGTAAAGGCCAGCCCGCTCCATCAGGCTCTGTCGCTTGTCCGGCGTCAGCGCTCCGGAAGTCCGCCACAGGACCTTCCCCTCGCGGTTTACCAGCAGCACCACCACCTGCTTCTGGTTCGGAATCTGCAGCTCGCTCAGGAATTTGCGCTTGTTGACGAAGAGGGGCACAATCCACTGCCAGCTTTCCGGATCGGTCTCATCGCTGCGCAGAGACGAAACATCCCACCACCGGAAAACGAAATTTTCGTTGTCGAACACCGGCAGTTCGTAATACCGGGCATGGAAATTGAGGTGCTGCAGTGCCCGCGCAACCGACATCCATGAGTTCACCTGCCCCTGCTGCTCAGGTGCAAACGACAAAATCAGGAGGTTGATCCGCCCTTCCATCCCGCCAGGCAGAGTCACCTTCTGCTTATTCAGGTTATAGCTGCTGACCGCAGGAAAAGCCGCCTCCGCTGACAATTGCGCCGACCAGGTCAGCACAGGAAAGCAGCAGAGAAACAACACGACAATCCATGGTGTTTGTCGACGCAAGTCTTAGTCCGGAAGGGTCTTTCTTAAATCCTTCGACGGCGAGAGAGCCCTGCGTGAATAGTACCATCGGCCGCTCTTCACCCCTGTCCAGCCCTCTCATGCTTTAGCATGGGAGTGTGTTCAACCTGAACAAACGACAAATGCTGCGCCTCTCGGGAGTTCTCTTCCTCCTCGCGGCGGTTGCATTCATCTTCACCTCCGTCCGCTGGATGGCCGCTATCGAAGTCATTCTGGCAGTGGCCATGTTCATGGCTGCGGCCCGCGAGGGCCAGACCCGGTAACCGCCTTTCTCCGGCGATCCGCCGTCGCCTCCTGTCCCATCCGCATTATCATGAAAGAGTGACTGCACAGCTCTTTCGTACCGACGATCCCCGTCTCGCGCCCATTGCCGAGAAAGTCTTTTCCCAGGAACGCCTGAGCTTTGAAGATGGCCTGGCCCTTTATGGCTCCCCCGACATCCTCGCCGTCGGCTGGCTGGCGAACCATGTACGGGAGCGGATGCACGGCGACGTTGCCTACTTCAACGTCAATCGCCACATCAATCCGACCAACGTCTGCGTCGCATCCTGTCGCCTCTGCGCCTTCGGCCGGATCAAGGGCACGGAAGGTTCCTACACCATGGCGCTTGAGGAAGCCTGGGCCACCGCCGCCTCCGGCTATAGCGAAGCCGTCACCGAGTTCCACATTGTCGGCGGTCTCCATCCGGATCTTCCGTTCGAGTATTTTCTCGATCTCGTGCGCGGTCTGAAGGAGCGTTTCCCCCAGGTCCACATCAAGGCCTTCACCATGGTCGAAGTCGCCTTCCTTGCGAAGCGCGCCAAACTGACCATTTCGGAAACGCTGAAGCAGATGAAGGAAGCTGGAGTCGATTCCATGCCCGGCGGCGGCGCGGAAATCTTCACCGATCGTGTCCGCCACATCATCTGCGATCACAAGATCGACGGCGGCGAGTGGCTGGAAACCGCCCGCGCCGCACACAACCTCGGCCTTAAGTCCAACGCGACCATGCTCTACGGCCACATCGAAAACGACGAGGACCGCGTCGACCACCTGCTGAAGCTGCGCGCCCTTCAGGATGACACGCATGGCTTCCAGACCTTCATCCCCCTCGCCTTCCATCCCGACAACACGCCACTCGACCACCTGCCCCGCACCACCGGCATGACTGACATCCGGCAAATCGCCGTCAGCCGTCTCCTGCTCGATAACTTCCCGCACATTAAGGCTTACTGGCAGATGATGACGCCCAAAATCGCTCAGATCGCCCTGCGCTTCGGCGCTGACGATCTCGACGGCACCGTCATTGAGGAGAAGATCTACCACGACGCCGGAGCTACCACGCCCCAGGGCATGAGGCGTCAGGACCTGACCCGGCTCATCACCGCTGCCGGACGCATCCCGGTCGAGCGCGACACCCTCTACCGCTCCGTCACCCGCACCGAGGAAACCTTCACCGTCGCCGTCTGACGCTGTCTCATCCGCCGCCGGGCACCGGCGCGCCGGGCCCTATTGGGCAATTTCCGGCGCGTTGCGCAGCTTCTCTTCGCCTGCGTCCGCCAGCGAAGAACGCTCGCTGCCTGCCCCCAGGGAAGGCTGCGCCGCTTTGGCCGCCATCTTCTCCCGGCGGCGTCTCCGCACCTCCCTGGCGGCCACAAAGAACAGCGCCACAAACGTCACCGACGTCAGCAGAATCGCCGTCGGCCAGCCCAGCTGCTTCATGTCGCCGTAAAGCAGCGCCAATCCGGCAAACACGAAAAACAGGTGCGCACAAAACACCTGGAGCGAAGCCTTGCCCATCGTCAGGAATGGCTCGTGATGGATCAGCATCACCACCCACTTCCGCAGCCACCAGAAAAAGATGGTGAACGCCACCAGATTCACCACCCGCAGCGGCCCCAGCTGCCACTTGTCCACCAGAATGCCCAGCGCCGGCCAGTTCAGATGCGGCCCCAGCCAGCCGTATCGGCAGAGAAAGAAGAACACGCAAATGGCTCCGCTCACCGGGATCGCCCAGCGAGGCACCCGGTTCAGTGGCACATCGCCTCGCGCCGATTCCGCGCCAATCCACAGCCCCGTCGCCCATACCGCCTGCCACGCAAACAGATTGAAAGCCCCGGTTTCGTGTACTGGAATATTCAGCTGGGTTACCTGGTTCAGAGCATGGTTAAACACCGTCTTCAGGCCGAACTGCGCGCCCAGCCACAGCGCCGCGCTTCCCGCCAGCACCGTTCGCCATCCCAGCCGCCGCGCCGCTGACAGCACCAGCGGGGAAAGAAACAAAAACAGAATGTACATCGGCAGGATGTCCAGCAGCGGCGGACAATAGAGCAAAAACAGCGCTCCCACCACACCCGCCACTGGATGCGCCAGATAGAAGTCCAGCATGTTCGTCAGCGCCAGCCGATGCACATGCACCGCGTATGCCGCCACCACCGTGAAGGTGAAGGCGATCAGCGCCATATGGTAGCCGTAAATCTTCAGCGAGCGCCGCCACAGATGCCGCCGCACCCCACTCTCGTTCACACTGTGCTCGCGGGAGTAGATGCGCGCCACCAGCAGCGCCGACAGAAAAACGAACCCTTCAGCCGCCGAGACGAATCCGAACGGCTGCGCCGCAAAATCGCTGAAACGCGTGGGCAGATGCACCAGGATCATCCACGCGAGGAACAAACCGCGCAGTGCATCAAGTTCGGGACGCCGCTCGAGCTTGGGAAATCGCATGCTTCAGGGGCCTGCCAGTCCAGACCATAAATGTTTAGACGCCAGCCAATTTTTCGGGTTGCGCCTCGGCCTCATCCGCCTCAGTCGATTCCCAACCCTGCGTCCCAGGGCCAACCCGGCCCTCTGATCCAGAAAATATACACCGGCTTGCCCTAAAAAGCCGGTATCCCCGTCACACTCTGCCCCAGAATCAGCGTGTGTATGTCGTGCGTCCCCTCGTACGTCTTGACCGACTCCAGGTTCATCATGTGCCGCATCACCGGAAAGTCGTCCGTAATCCCGTTGGCGCCCAGCACATCCCGCGCCAGCCGCGCGCATTCCAGCGCCATCCACACGTTGTTCCGCTTGGCCATGGAGATATGCTCATGGCTCGACTTTCCCGCATCCTTCAGCCGCCCCACCTGCAGAATCAGCAGCTGCCCCTTGGTGATCTCCGAAATCATCCAAACCAGCTTCTCCTGCACCAGCTGATGCCCGGCAATCGGCTGATCCCGAAACTGCTTTCGCAGCCGTGAGTACTGCAGCGCCGTGTCGTAACACGACATCGCCGCTCCCACCGCGCCCCACGCAATCCCGTACCGCGCCTGGTTCAGGCACATCAGCGGCGACTTCAGCCCGTCGCTGCCGGGCAGCACATTCGCCGCCGGAATCCGCACATCCTGCATCGACAATCCCGAAGTCACCGATGCCCGCAGCGACCACTTCCCGTGAACATCCCACGCCTTGAATCCCGGCCGGTCCGTCTCCACCAGAAAGCCTCGCACCCGCCCGTCCGGCGTTTCCGGATCCCCATAGACCCGCGCCCAGATCACCGCCACATCCGCAATGCTGCCCGACGTGATCCACATCTTTTCGCCGTTCAGGATGTACTCATCCCCGGATCGATCCGCCCTGGTCCGCATCCCGCCGGGGTTCGATCCAAAATCGGGCTCCGTCAGCCCAAAACAACCCAGCTTTTCGCCCGAGGCCATCGCCGGCAGCCACTGGTCCTTCTGCGCCTCCGACCCGAAGGTAAAGATTGGATACATCACCAGCGCCGACTGCACGCTGACAAAGCTCCGCACCCCCGAATCGCCCCGCTCCAGCTCCTGCATCACCAGCCCGTACTCCACATTGGACATTCCGGCGCACCCATAACCCTCCAGGCTGGCCCCGAAAAAACCCAGTTGTCCCATCTGTGGCACCAGCTCCCGCGGAAACCTTCCTGCAC
>DAHVZZ010000024.1:0-11517 GCA_027323785.1 Acidobacterium sp.
GCCGGGCGTGGCCGCGTCCGCCATGGTGCTCTATCTGATCGAAGGGATGGCCGGGCTCCCGGTTCTCAGCCCGATCGGTCCGGTGGGATTCCTGCACATTTTCGGCCCCACGGGCGGGTATCTGCTGGCCTACCCGGCGGCCGTGTCGATCATCGGCTCTCTGCGCCAGCGCCTCGGCCGCGGCTTCGCGGCTTCAGCCGTGGCCGCCGGATCGGGCGCGCTGCTGATTCTGCTTTCCGGCGCTGCCTGGTTTGAGATTCTCACCGGCCAGCCGCTGGGCGCGGTGCTGATGCTGACGGTGACGCCGTTCCTGGCGGGCGAAACGCTGAAAGTGGCGGCTGCCGCGGGCATCGCTTCCGGCATGCGGCGCTTCCGCCGTTCCTGAAAACACCGCCGTCTGCCGGCCCCGAAAACCTCAGGCGGATCGCGCATCTTTCCGTGCAGAAGATTGTGAGGGGATTCGTCCGTACCGGCGCCCCGCGCGTTCCCGGATCTCTCGAATCCAGGTGCATTCAGCAGGGCGCCGTACGTTCAGCCGTGTCGCCGCGGACTACTGCATCAGCTTCTGGTGGACCGCGATGGCTTCCCGATTGGCTGCCGTGACCGCGGTGACGAATTTCACATAGGGCTGATCCTTGATGTTCACCAGCCCGTAGTTGGAATCCTCGCCGTCGAAGCGTCCCTGCCTGGGCTCGTCGCACCACTCGAACCACTGGTAGCCAACGGCCGCCGGCAGGCTCTCCAGTTCGGTCACGAAGGTTTTGTAGGCGCGGCCTCGCGCCGTCTGGTTGGGCACCTTCGGTCCCGCGCCCTGGGTGTTGGGCAGCCCCGAATTTTCAGCCCGGAAGGCGAACTCGGCGACCATCACCGGCCGTCCGGAGAGTTTGGCGATGTGCTCGACGATGGGCCGCGGATCGAAGCTGTAGATGTCCACCGAGACCACGTCCGCCGCAGCCGCGGCCCGCAGCACCGGATCGGGCGGCAGGCCGGCAAATTTCGCTCCCAGGTAGAGATGGTTGGGGTCAGCCGCATGAATGGCGTGGGCGCAGATCTCGAAGTATCGCCGCGCGACCATCCCAAGGAACTGCAGATTGTCCGCCTGGAATGCCTTCGTTGTGCCCTGCGAGGGAATGCTGTCGAAGCTGGCCGCATGCACGCCCCACGCCTGATTCAGCTGCTGAATGTGGCCGGAGTACTTCTTTTTGAGGAAGGCAATGGCGTGCTGCCGTCCCGGCGCGCTGGCGGGCAGGTTCAGATACATGGTCAGCATGTTCTGTTTGCCGCGCCAGTCCGGACCCCAGCGCAGTTCGTTGTCGCTGAAGTAGCCGAGCAGGTTGGGATCGTGAGCCCGGGGCGCGCATTCCTTCTTCGCAATCTCCTGGGCCATCTGTGCAAACCGCGGGCTGTAGACGTCCGCGGAGATTCCCTTCAGCCAGCTCCCGCCGGAGCGCGCGGCAATGTCGAGAATCACGGTGTAGGGCATCTGGTAGTGGAAGAGAAACGGAGTGGTCCACGCTCCCAGATTGTTGAATCCCCATGAGCGCAGGCGATGGATCTCGGCCGTGCCCCACGCCTGCTCCGACGGATAGATTGTGGCGACGTGATCGCGATACGGATGGATCGTCGTTTTGTGGATCACATCCCCCTGGTAGGAGACATTGTCCACGCCGGCGGAAATCATGCGCTGGCCTGAAGGAGAGACGAACCACCAGACCCCGTTTTTCTGCTCGACGCGGAAATAGCCGGTGGAACCGAAAAGTTGCGGCGGAATGAGGAGAAGGCAGGCGATGCTCATCGCCAGGGCAGTGAATTTCCGATTCATGGAAGCGACCTCAGAATGCAGAGTGATTTTTCCAGCAATCGCCGCGCTTCGCAATCAGAATTGTCAGGCGGCGCCCGGCAATCGCAACTCAGCCGCCGGATGGAGAAACTGAACCAAAGTAGAAGGCCCGCTCTTCGGCGGGCCTTCCTGTTACTGTTTGCCGAAGCGGTAAACGAAACCCATATCCCAGCCACGGTTGAATTGCCACTGCCCGCCGTAGCGGGAGATCAGCATCGTCGGCGTGAGCTGCCAGGCGAATGTGGGGCTGAAGTTGTAGTCCACGGACGCGCCCAGAGAGGCGTCGAAGGGGGTGGAATCGTTGTACAGCCCTGCGTACTTGGAAGGCAGCCCGTTGGTACCGGTGCTGAAGTTGCCATGGCCGGCTCCCGCCAGAGCCGTAGCGGTCCATCCCCAGTGCTGACCCTTATAAAAGCGGTACGCGGGACCGGCGAGGAAGGTGTACTGGCTGATGCTGGGCAGGAAGACCGAGTAGGCGTTTCTGCCCGTATACGCGACTCCGTAATACCCATGAAACTGGGCCGCGAGGCCCAGATTGCCATGGAAAAAGTCGGCGATGCCCACGTTCCAGTTCATCTCGCTGTCGTGCTGCAGGTAGCTGCCGGGCCGGAAACGCAGATAGCCGCTGCCAAAGGAGAGCTCGTATTTGTGGCCGTAGGTCTGATTGACGATCTGCTGAACGCGCTGCTTGCGGCGAGCATTGACCCGCTCCTGGGCTTCGCGGAGGATCTGGACGCTCTGTTCCGAATTCACCGGCTGCTGTGGCCGTGCCTGTTGCGCCTGAGTGCCGGAAAGAGGTGACGGGGAAGGTGCGGCCTGCGCGTGCAGCGGTGCCGAAGCGAAGAAAAAAGCGGCCAACAACGGACACGCGGCGTATCCGAAACACTTACGAAAGTGCATGAAACTGAGTGCCTCCACTGCCCTGTAGACGAGGAATGATCTCTGCTTTGTATTAAATCATCTGCGGGCCATCGCCCGCCGGGGATTCCTGAGGGATGCCAGAGATTGGTCCGCGAGCGGCGCCCGAGCAAATTGCGGAATTTTCATCCCGTTGCAACAGCGCCGAGAGCGCGGGTTGCTATGTTCCCCACAAGAGGAAAGCGAACGCATGCTGAAATTCTGGGTGGGCCTGGTCGTGGGTGTGGTCCTGGTTCCTGTGGCAGGAATGCTGTATTTATTTGTCGGCCATCCGCCGGTCGCGGTGGCGGACCATCCATTCCCCTTCGAGCGGCAAATTGTGAAGGTGCCCCTGCATGCCAGGATTCGCCGCGATATGCCGGCGGCGTCGCCCCTTCAACCGACCGCGGCGAACCTGACCGCCGGAGCGCAAACCTACGTGCAGCAGTGTTCGGCCTGCCACGGAGTAAAAGGGCACCGGTCCGACTTCGGCCCGCACATGTATCCGCCGGCGCCGCAGCTCTGGTACGCGCACGGCAACCATGGCGTGGTCGGGGTCAGCGACGACCCGGTGGGCGAAACCTACTGGAAAATCTCCAACGGCATTCGCCTGACGGGCATGCCTTCGTATGACAGGGTGCTGAGCGCGACGCAGATGTGGCAGATTGCCCTGTTGCTGAAGAGCGCCAATCGGCCCCTGCCCGCCGGAGCCGATGCCCTGCTTCAGCCGACGCCGGTAGCCGCGTCCGGGCAAAGCCAGGGCAAAAAGTAGGAGCCAGGTTGAATCCCTGCCCGATGGCTGCCGGAGAAGGGAACGGCCCGGCGGGTGCGACACCGGGGTCAGCTCAGGCCGCGATTGCCTCAGGACGCTACGCCGCATGGGCGAACGCATGGACGAACCGGCGCCGGGAAGGATCACCGGCTCGAACAGCGCCGGTGAGCAATCCCTGATATATTCAATGTTGGTGCGTATTGCCTTTGGATTGGGCGGTACCTGCCCCAATCGATTTTGAGCAACGCAAAGAGAGCGAAAGGAAAGCTTTATTGTGCTGATGATTCGCCTGGCGCGCATGGGTGCGCGCAAACAGCCCTATTACCGCGTCGTAGTGATTGAGAAGGACCGTGCCCGGAATGGGCGTTCGGTTGAGGTGGTCGGCACCTACAACCCTCGGACGAACCCCGCTTCAGTCAACCTGAAGATGGATCGCATCGACTACTGGAGAAGCAAAGGCGCCCAGTTCTCCGACCGCGTCGCGAAACTGGTCGCTTCCGGCCCGACGAGCCCCGCCCAGCAGCCGGTTCCCGGCGCGAAGTCTCAGAGCGCGGACGCCTCGGCGGCAGCCTGAGTCCAAATTTTCAAACAGTCGCGGAGGGGTCGCCCGTTCCCCTGCTCCAGATACCTCCTCATGGTTACTTTTGCTGTCTTCGGGGTTGGAAGTCTGCAGATTCTTCTTTTGTCCACCGCAGCGTTCCTGTAGTATCCGCGTAGCCCCGGAAGACGAACGATTTGTGTCTTCCCGTGGGGGGCATATGAAGCAGACGACAGACAGACCCGATGACATGCGGGAATTGGTTACCCAGATTGCGCGAGCGCTGGTTGATGTTCCCGAAGCGGTGGTAGTTGAGGCGGTCGAGCGCGAAGAAAGCACGGTGCTCCGGCTGCGGGTTGCTCCCACGGATGTGGGCAAGGTAATCGGCAAGCAGGGGCGCACGGCACGCTCGGTCAGGACGATTCTTGGCGCTGTCAGTATGAAGCACCATCATCGGTACACGCTGGATATTCTCGAGGAAGAAAACCAGGGAGCCGGCCACAGCGCAGAGTAGCAGGAGCCGGAAGAGTGGAAATCCCCCGACCAGCAATCGCACACGAAGACGAGCAGGAGTCCCCGTCCGCAGCTGGGTTGCGCGACGGCGGCGGGACTCCCGCCCCTTCACCGTCATCAGCTTCAGCCCCCGCCCGCGCCAGGGCAACACCGCACTGGCTGCTGGTGGCGCAGCTGATCCGTCCGCACGGACGCCGCGGCGAGCTCATCGCCGACATCCTGACTGATTTTCCCAATCGATTCCAGCAGCGCCCTCGTCTCTTCCTGATTCCGCCTGAACGGCTGAAGACCGCTCCGCGCGAAGTGCGGGTGGAGAATTTCTGGTTCCTGCGCAGCCGCATTGTGCTGAAGTTTGCCGGCGTCGATTCCATCAACGAGGCCGAAGGCCTGCGCGGTTTTGGTGTGGCCATTCCGGCGTCGGAGCGAGCTCCGGCGGAGGAAGGATCCGCCTACATCAGCGACCTGATCGGATGCCGCGTGACAGACGCGAATCGGGGCGGAGCGATCATCGGCGAAATCGTCGACGTGGATCGCCACTCATCCAGCACGGATTTGCTTGTGGTCAGACGCCAGGGAGTAGCGAACAGCCAGCGCGAAGCCCTCATTCCCTTTGTCCGGGACTTCCTGCTTCGTCTCGATACCATCGGCAGAATCGTGGAAATGAAGTTGCCGGAGGGGCTGCTGGAAATCAATGCTCCGCTGACGGATGAAGAAAAATCCCGCGCCACCGAAGCAGAACAAAGCTGAGGCAAAGCAAAGCTTCAGTTCTCAATACTCGGCAAAACCATTGAGGGTGAACGGGACCGCAGCCGGCAAATGCCGCAACGGTCCCTGTTCCTTTAGCGTTCCTTTAGCGGCGGGCCTTCTTCTTGGCCGGGGCCTTCTTCGCCACAGCCTTTTTCGCCGGAGCCTTCTTGGCGGCCTTTTTAGGAGCGGTCTTCTTTGCTGCTGCCTTTTTCGCCGGGGCTTTCCTGGCGGCCTTCTTCGGGGCGGCTTTCTTCACAGCCTTCTTTGCCGGAGCCTTCTTCACGGCCTTCTTCGCGGGAGCCTTGTTCGCGGCCTTCTTGGGAGCAGCAGTTGTCATAGCTTTTTTCACTTTCTTCTTTCTCGCCTTCTTTTTAGGCGCGGGTTTCGGGGTGGGCGCTTCGGCTACAGGTGCAGCTTCCGGTTCCTCCCCAAGGTCGTCGTCGTCGGAGGAGATGGAAGTTGAGATCTCCTCTTCTTCTTCCTCACTGAAGCCGTTTTCCAACTCTTCCATATCGTCGTCGGCTTCGGGCTCAAAATCTCCGTCAGCACTTGCGTACAGTTTGTGATGGTCGTGCATCAGATCATGCCCTCCGGGCTCCGAGTCGAATTGCGAAATCTTCCGCTGTATGAGTATGCCAGAATCTGGCTCAACTACGGGGCGGATTATAGCAATACGATGCGGCGAGTTTCCATCAGAAAACAATGCGAGGTACCTCATGCCACAATGAAACAGCGCCGCGACGCAGCTTCTGCGCGGCCGCGACGATATGCGATTCGACCTGGTTACAATTTTCCCGGACTTCTTCAGCGGTTTTCTGGACTGCGGCGTGCTGCGGCGCGCAATCGCTGCCGGCCGCGTCACTATTGACGTTCACGACCTTCGCGCCTTCGCGCACGATCGTCACCGGACCGTCGACGACCGGCCCTTCGGCGGCGGCGAAGGCATGGTGCTCAAGCCGGAGCCGCTCGCCGAAGCCGTGGAGTCGCTGGGCATCGCCGCAAAAAACGAGCGCCGGAAAAATCGTGAACAGGTCATTCTGTTGTCCGCTCAGGGCGCGCGATTCACGCAGACGGTGGCGCGCGAACTGGCCGCGCTCGAGCGCGTGGTGCTCATCTGCGGACGCTACGAAGGCGTGGACGAGCGTGTCAGCGAACTGCTCTGCGACCGCGAGCTCTCCATCGGAGACTACGTCCTCTCCGGCGGAGAACTGGGCGCCGCGGTCATCGTCGATGCCACCGCTCGTCTGCTGCCGGGCGTGCTCGGCAACGAGGCATCGAGCGAATATGAAAGCTTCGGTCCCGCGGACGCCGGTCCGGCGAAGGACAGCGAAGGCGTGCCGCGTTCCACCCACGGCTCCGGCGGCCTGCTCGACTATCCCCACTACACGCGGCCGGCGGAGTTCCGCGGCCTGGCCGTACCCGAGGTGCTCACCCAGGGCGATCACGCCATCATTCGCCGCTGGCGCAGGGAGCGCGCGCTGGAGAAGACGCTGCGCAACCGGCCCGATCTGCTGCGCGATGCGACGCTCACGCAGGCCGACATCGCCTTCCTCCGTTCCCTGGGCTGGCGTGCGGAACCGTAGCGTCCACGCGCGCGGAACCGCCTTCGCCTCAAAGCAAAGGCCCGCCATGGTGGCGGGCCTCGCTGCTTCTGTTCACCGGGGAACTACTCTTCTTCCTCCACGGGACGCTTTGCCGCCGCCACAATCTTGTCGGCAATCGGCTGCGGAACGATGTCGTAGTGGTCCATGTCCATGTGGAAGCTGCCTCGTCCCTGTGTCATCGCGGTGAGGCTCTGCCCATAGGTCAGCATTTCCGACATGGGCACTTCCGCACGGATCACGGCTGTGGCGCCCCGGCTCTCCATGCCCTGCACCCGGCCGCGCCGCTGGTTCAGGTCGCCCATCAGCGCACCGGCAAAATCCTGCGGCGCTTCGATCTCGACCGTCATCACCGGCTCCAGCAAAGTCGGCTTTGCCTGCTCCATGCATTTCCTGAACGCCAGCCGCCCCGCCAGTTTGAACGACAGCTCGTTTGAATCCACGTCATGGTAGCTGCCGTCGAAGAGCGTCACCCGGAAGTCCACCACCGGATACCCGGCCAGGTAGCCGCGCGCCGCCGACTCCTGGATGCCTTTCTCCACCGCCGGAATGAACCCTCTGGGAATGGCCCCGCCGAAGATGTCGTTCACGAACTCGAAGCCGCCGCCGCGCGGCAATGGCTCCATGCGGATTTTGCAGTCGCCATACTGCCCATGGCCTCCGGTCTGCTTCTTGTGCCGGCCCTGGGCCTCGGCGCGCCCGCGGATCGTCTCCCGATAGGGCACGCGCGGCGCATTCAGCGTCACCTCGGTGTGGTAGCGCTTGCGCAGCTTGTTCACCAGCGACTCGATGTGCTGCTGGCCGGTTGCCGCGATCAGGAACTCGTTCGTCTGCCCGTCGCGGAAGAAGCGCACCATCAGGTCCTCTTCCATCAGCTTGTGGACGGCCGGCGCCAGCTTGTCCTCGTCGGCCCGCGTCTTCGGCTCGATGGCCCACGTCATGGCCGGCTCCGGCAGGCCCACAGGCTCAAAGAACAGCTCGTGCCCTTTATCGCCCAGGGTTTCGCCGGTCAGCGTCTCCTTCAGCTTTGCCACCGCTCCCAGATCGCCGGCGTGCAGCTCGCTCACCGGAACCGCTGTGCGCCCCTGCAT
Source organism: Acidobacterium sp. (assembly GCA_027323785.1). Lineage (GTDB taxonomy): Bacteria > Acidobacteriota > Terriglobia > Terriglobales > Acidobacteriaceae > Palsa-343. The sequence goes on from DAHVZZ010000024.1 coordinate 8,000, forward strand.
GATCGACAGATGCGAAAACTTCTCCGTCGTCCTGCGCTGATAGTTCACCAGCGTCGCATCGTTCTTCAGGCACCCGGAGAAGACCTTGAAGAAGCTGATGCGTCCGGCAAACGGATCGGTCATGGTCTTGAAGACGTACAGCGCCAGCGGCTCGCCGTCGTCCACTTTGCGCATCACGATCTCCGGCGCCTGCTCTTCGGTGCTCTCCGCCGCCTCGCCGTTGGTGGCCGCGGCCATGGCGTGCTGCACCGCTCGCGCGGCCACCGGCTCGCGCTCAATCGGAGCCGGCGCGTACACCTTCAGGAAGTCCAGCAGATGATCCGTCGCCACATTCGCCAGCCCGCTCGCGTACAGCACCGGGAAGATGCGGTCCTCGCGAATGGCCTCGTGCAGAGCGGTGATCAGGTGCTGCTCGGGGATGGTGCCTTCGCGGAAGAACTCCTCCATCAGCTCGTCCTTGCCCTCGGCCACCAGCTCCACCAGCGTCTCGTGCGCCTGCTGCGCCGCCTCTTTCAGATGCGCCGGAATCTCGCCGATATTTCCGTGCCCGTCGCCGCCCGTCGTGTAGAAGAAGGCTTCCATGGTCACCAGATCCACGACGCCCTCAAACCCCTTGTCTCCGGTAATCGGCAGCTGCACCGGGATGCACTGCCGCCCGAAGCGTTCCTCCAGCGCCTTCAGCGCCTGGCCGCCGTCCCCGGCCCTCGGATGGTCCATCTGATTGATCGTCAGCACCCGCGGCAGGTTGAACTCCTCCGCGTACTTCCACACCCGCTCGGTCATGGCCTCCACGCCGCTCACGGCATTCACCGCAATCAGAGCCGCCTCCACCGGCAGCATCGCGCAGCGCGCCTCATGCACGAACATGTGGAAGCCCGGAGTGTCGATCAGGTTGACCTTCACGCCGTTCCATTCCGCGAAAGCCACCGCGTTCTGCATGGTGGTTCGGCGGGCCACGTCTTCTTCGTCGTAGGCGTTCACCGCGCTGCCATCCTCCACGCGGCCCTGTTTGTCGGTCATCCTGGCGGCATGCAGCAGAGCGGCGACCAGCGTCGTCTTGCCGCTTTGTGCATGCCCCACTACAGCTACGTTGCGAATCTCGCTTCCTGGATAGCTCTTCATAGAATTCTCCTGGTGGAAGGTGGATATGCGCGGCTTCCCGGACGCGGAGCCGCTCGGTTTTTGTCTTCAGCTGAAACTGGCCAGTAGATCGCCGCGGCAGGCAGGCCCGCCGTGATGGCGGGCACAGGGATTTCCGGCGGGCGTCGCTGGGGGCGTCCCAGGTGGGGCGGAATGAGCTCCGGCGCGCGGCTGATGCGTGCCGGAGGGCCGATCGCTCGGTCCTCTTCCGGCATGGCGAAACCCCTGGAACCGGCCTTTTCTCTCCTGCGAAAGCCCGGTTCGCGGAAACACGGATCGTAGCACCAGAGGGCCGTGGACCGCAAAGTCAGATCCCCGCCGAATTTCACGCCCGCGCCGGCCATCCCCTTCCATCCATGCGGTACTCTGATGCTTATGAATCCCACAAACCCGCAGCCCAAAGTGCAGATCACTCAAAGCCCTGACTATCGCGAGGTCTATTCCAACAGCGTGCAGGTGCGGGTCAGCGTCTGGGACTTCCAGCTCGCCTTTGGCCTGATGCACCAGGAAACTCCGGAAGCCGTCAACGTCGAGAACTCCGTCGGCGTTTACCTCAGCCCGCAGCAGGCCAAGGCCCTGTGGAACGTCCTCGGCCAGAACCTCGCCCAGTACGAGCAGACCTTCGGCAACCTCGCACTGGAGCCGCAGGTGGTCCCCCGGGGTCCTGTCCATTGAAAACAGCGCGTGACACCGGAGAGCTGAAGCCGTTCCGTTCCCCCGCCATGCGCCATACCGGCCCCAAAATTCACGTCCCCCTCTGGGCCATTCTTCCCCTGATTTTCTTCGCCGTGCTGGCCGCGCACTTCCCCCTGCTGCGCCTGCCCTATTACTGGGACGAAGCCGGCTACTACATTCCCGCCGCCTTCGACTTCTTCCGCACCGGCGCTCTCATCCCGTATTCCACGCTCTCCAACGGCCATCCGCCGCTGCCTTCCATCTGGCTCACCCTCTGGTGGAAGATCTTCCACTTCGCGCCGATCGTCACCCGCATCTCGATGTGTCTGGTGGCCGCCATCGGACTCACGGCCGTCTGGCGGCTGGCCATTGTCGCCACCGGCAGAACGTCGGTCGCCGTCTCCACCGTTCTGCTCACGGCTGTCTATCCGGTCTTCTTCGCGCAAAGCTCGCTGGCCCACGCCGATATGTTCGCCGCCGCGGCCACGCTCTGGGGCCTGGTCTTCCTGATGGAAGAACGCTTCTGGCTCACCGCCCTGGCCTTTTCCATCGCCGCCCTCTGCAAGGAGACCTCCATCGTCACCCCGGCCGCGCTGGCCCTCTGGATCGCCTGGCGCGGACGCATCTGGCGCGGCCCCGACGGAGCCGGACCCTCCCTCCGCGAACGCCTGAGCGCCGTCATTGCCCTGCTCATTCCCATCCTGCCGCTGGCCGCCTGGTACGCCTGGTACTGGAGCCGCACCGGCTTCCTCTTCGGCAACCCGCAGTACTTCCGCTACAACGCCACCGCCACGCTCAACCCCGAGCGCATCCTCATCGCGCTCGGCTACCGCATCATGCACATCACCATCCACATGAACCTCTTCGTTCCTGTGGCGCTGATGCTGGCCTGCCTGCTGCTGCCTCCGGTTCAGGACGATGGCGTTCCCCGCCCGCGCATCTCTGCCGCCCATCTGGCGGTCTTTGGCGTCGTCATCGCCACAAACGTCGTCTTCTACTCGGTCCTCGGCGGAGCGCTCCTCACCCGCTATCTGCTGCCGCTCTATCCGCTCATTCTGCTCATCGCCGTCAATACCTTCCGCCGCCGCCTGCGCGAATGGTCCGCTCTGGTCGCGCTCAGCGCCGCCGCCTTCGTCATCGGCCTCTTCGTCAATCCGCCCTACCGCTTCGCCCCCGAGGATAACCTCGAATACGTCACCGACATTCACCTGCAGCAGGCGGCCATCCACGAAATCGTCACCCACTATCCCGGCCAGACCGTCCTCACCGCCTGGCCCGTCTCTGACGAAATGAGCAAGCCGGAGCTGGGCTACGTCACGCATCCGGTCTCCGTTGTCGCCATCAACAACTTCTCCGCGCCGCAGATCGCAAAGGCTGACTTCATGCCGCGCACCTGGACCGTGATGCTGGCCTTCTCCACCAAATACGATCCGCCCAGCCTGCCGTTTGGCCTGGGCCGCCGCAGCGAGTCGTGGGACAAGCGTTACTTCGGCTTCCACCGCGACCTGCCGCCGCAGGTCATCGCGCGCGCTCTCCATGGCGGCGTCGTCTGGGCCGAGATGGAAAAAAATCAGTGGGCCGCCGTCATCGCCTTTCCCACCAGCGGAGCGCGCGAAGCCCGGCTGACCCTCCTGCCTGGGGCAGGGAAGCGGTAATAGCCCCTGCACCACGGCTCGTGATACAGAGAAAAGAGAGTAGTTGGA
>DAHVZZ010000049.1:0-6197 GCA_027323785.1 Acidobacterium sp.
CCTGATGGACGCGCTGATGAAGAGCATGGCGCAGCATGAGGAGACGGCACCGCCGAAGAAGGGGCCGCAGCGGGTAACGGCTGCGGGGCACCGGAGGAAGAAGGCGAGTTAGGGATTGGCCGTGCGGGCCTTGTCGATGGCTGCGGCGATCTGCTCTGCGCTCTGGCCGCGGATGAGGATGGTTTTGTTGCGGGAGTGGCCGCCGCCGGAGATTTCGATGGCGGAGCGCGGGACGCCGAGCAGGCTGGAGAGGAATTCGATGAGGGCGGCATTGGCGCGGCCTTCGACGGGCGGGGCGCTGAGGGCGATTTTGAGGGCTGCGGATGGGCCTTCGCCAAGGACGCCGGCGACGGCGGTGCGGCTGGCGCGGGGAGCAACGCGCACCTGGAAGCGGGCTCCGTCGCGGGTGTCTGTGACGGGGAAGGTCATGGCTGGGCAGGCTCAGGCTCAGGCTGAGGCGTGGGGCGGTGCCCGAAGAGGGCGGTGCCGATGCGGACCAGGGTAGAGCCTTCTTCGATGGCGATTTCGAAATCGCCGGACATGCCCATGGACAGTTCGGAGAAGTCGAGGCGGGAATGGGCCTGGGCGAGGGTGTCGCGGAGGGTGCGCAGGCGGCGGAAGGCGGCGCGGGCGGCGCCGGGGTTGTCGTCCAGCGGGGCGATGGTCATCAGGCCGCCCAGGCGCAGGTGAGGCAGATCGGGAAGGCGTTCGAGGAGGGTCCGGAGCTCGGGGCTGTCGGGGGCGAGGCCGTGTTTGGTGGGCTCGGCGCTGGTTTTGATTTCGATGAGGACGGGAAGGGTGCGGCCGAGGGCGGCTGAGGCGTCATTGAGCCGCTCGGCGAGGCGGAGGGAATCGAGGGTGTCGACGGCGTCGAATAGCTCGGCGGCGCGGGCGGATTTGTTGGACTGGAGGTGGCCGATGAGGTGGACCTCAATGGGGGGAAGCTGGATCTGGCCGAGGCAGGCGCGCTTGGTCTCGAACTCCTGGACGCGGTTCTCGCCGAAGAGGGTGAGGCCAGCGCTGGCGGCTTCCGCGAGGGCATCCGCGGGTTGGGTTTTGGAGACAGCCATGAGGCGGACTTCGTTGGGACGGCGGCCGGAGTGGAGGGCGGCGGCCGAGATGCGGTCCTGAATGGCGGCCAGGCGCTGGGCGAAATTGTTCACACAAGTCATGGTAACGGCAGGGAGGCTCGAAGCGGCGCGTGCCGCTCATCGGGACAGCCGGTTGCAGCGGCCCGAAGCCGGAGTTCGCTATCAGCGGGTCAATGCGAGATCCCAATGAATTTCGGGCATCGTCGCATCGGCGATTTCGGTTGTGTATGGATCGGCTGCCAGGTCCGCGAGCGGGACCACGGCCTCAGGCATGCCACGATGCATAGCATAGAGGACCAGTTCTACTCTGCTGGTTACGCCAACCTTATCGAAGATATGGAAGAGATAATTTTTGACTGTGTGCTCGCTCAGTCCAAGCCTGCCGGCAATGGTTCTGTTCGAGAGACCGTCGGAGAGCAGAGACAGCACATCTTCCTCGCGGGTTGTCAGCGGTTTGGTCAGATGGCCGTGCGAGATCCTGAGCGGAGCAAAACCGGCAAACGCCTCGATTAGAGTACTCAGTTGTTCGCTTGTCGCCCAAATCTGGCCGGCGTGTACGCGATGGGCGCATTTGCAGAGCATGTCGAAGTGGCTCAGTGAAGGACAGAAGATACCTCTGGCGCCTCCCCGAAAGGAGTCGATCACGAGATGCTTTTCGGGTGAATCGAGGAGCATAACGACCTTTGGCCTGCCGCTGTCGCTGCGATGCATCTGACGAAGCGCCATGAAGCCGCCGAGGGGGCCGTCGGCAAGGCGCGCATGGAGAAGGCAAACGTCGGGGTGGAGGTCAGCGGCTGCCGATACCGTGTCAGCGCAAGTGGACGTCTGAGCCCCTACCTGAAACCCGTTTCTCCGTCCGAAGGCGTTGCTCATGAGTTCTCGCGACATGGCATCGTGATGCGCGATCATGATCGTGATTTTTCCGGATCTATTTGTGCGAGACATTGAATTGGCCCAAACAATTCGTGCGACACAATCAAACAAATTCAAGGTACAGGCCGCATTCTAGACATGTATGCCGGCATGTCAATGGCTCTCCGGGATATCTTTCGGCAATATTGCAGACGCGGCTGGTCCGGCCCGGGATTCGACACGAATCCGTCATAGACGACAGGTAACGTCGTGGTTATCTCATATAGTCACGTCCCTCCGTCACGGATATTTGGCAGCCGACCGCAATTGCGGGGATAAAGTGCTGCGCCGGAGTGATTTCCCGGGGCCTTTCGCTCCCCCGGCTACGCAGCAAGCGATTACCACTGCCGCTGCGCCCTGCCGGATCAGGGGCGCCGACACAGAGGATGACAGAGAAGAAGGGCCCTGCTGATCGCGACTGCAACTGTCCCCATGGTGGCGCAGATGTTATGGCGCAGCACCCGTGTTATTAAGGCGGCGCTGGCCGGGGGTAAATCCTCCGCCCCAAAGCCTGCAATGGAGGACAAAATACCGTAGACGTTTGCTCTCTTGCATCATTTTTGGCCTGGCACTAACTTCGGCTTCGCACCCGACGAGCAGCGTGTCCGGCAGCTAACTGGCATGCCGAAGGGCCGGACGCGGAATGCACGGCGGTTCATTGTGGAGTGGAAGCAGGGACTGAGCATGGGGCTTCGCGAGTATCTCGACGAAGTCTGTGTTCCTCGACAGCGAATGTTCCTGAAGCTGCTTCGCAGGAAGGAAGCGCATTTCGTGCGCGCTGGGTGTTCCGCAGGACACGGCATTGCCCGAGCCGGCCGGTCCAGTCAGTGTTGATGCGACGGACGGCGGAGGCGATGGGTGTTTGCGGGAAGACTGACAAATCAGAAAAGGAGTCGTTACTGAGATGAGGAAAGCTTTGGTAGTTGCGCTTGCAGTCACTCTGTTCACCAGCGTCGGCTTTGCTGCCGATTCGACTTCGGCCAGTGGGCCAAGCCCTGTCACCATCAATGCGATCATTCCTTCCTATATTGGATTCAGCATGCCGAGCGTGGCATCGGTCACGTTCGACTACAGCTACCTGGGCGCGGGGGTTGCGACCGGACTTCCGATCACGAAACTGGCCACGGGCAACAGTCCGAGCTGGACACTCAGCTACAACCTGGTCGGCTCGCCGACGATCACGGTCTGCGCGTACGCGTCGCCGCTTACCGGGACCAACAACTCCAGCAATTCGATCCCGACGAGCTCGATTTATGCCGCGACGGGGAAGAGCGGGACAAACGCGTTCCAGTTCAACAGCAACGGATGCGGCCAGACCGGTAATGCAATTGTAATGGATACGATTACGGGGGCCACGCACAGCACCGGCACGGCGGAGGCGCTGGAGGGGATGTTCATGCAGACGCCGAACGGCACGGTGATTGCGCCTGACACGTACACGGGATCCGTGAACATCATTGCTCAGGTGCAGTAACAGTACAGCGGCGGAAGGCCGAGGGAACCGACCTCCCGCCGCATCATTTGGAGACAGTGGCAATGAAGTTTATCAATGTTGCGATGTGGATGCTGATGATGACGAGCGGAGTGTGGGCGCAGGGGATTGCGCCGCCGCTTGCGGAGTACCGGGGGAGCAAGGTAGACGGGATGTTCGAGGTTCAGAACAGCACGAATTACACGATGGTGACGCTGCTGGAGGTGAAGAGCTTCCGGGTGGATGGCAAGGGGCAGGTGCACTATGGAGCGCTGGACAGGAACGTGCAGGTGTCGCTGGGCGCGAGCAGTTTCATTGTCCGGCCGCACGACCGCCGCATGGTTTTCTACAAGGCGCTGGTTGCGGATCCGCCGAGCAGTTTTGCGATCATCGCAACGATGACGAAGGCCGGCTCGGTTCCGGGAATGCGCCTGAATTTCGTGCTGCCGCACATTGTGTATGTGTACCAGAAGGAAAAGCTCCGCCGCGGCGATGTCAGAGTGGAGGATTCCGGGGGAGTGGTGCGCATCGAGAATACAAGCAAAAAGATGGGCCGGGTGATGAGCGTGCAGGGGCGCGGCAAGAAGACGGGGGGATTTCCGTTGTACCCCGACCAGACGCGCGAAGTGGCCATGGCCGGGGATCGCATCACCGTGCGCTTTGAAGATGGATTCAAGATCGATGTGAAATGAACGCTCGAATTCTAATTTGGCTGGGTATCGCGGGGATGAGCCTGGGGCTGCAGGCGCAGTCGTTCGATGCGACGGCGGGAGGCTCGCAGATGTATGGCTCGTCCGGCCTGGTTACGGAATACCACTGGGGCGACACGTATGGCTGGACGGGCATTGGCTATCTGAACGGGTTCCAGTATGGGGCGTTTTCCTCAGTGCCGCTGAAGCGGTTGATTCCGGGCGCGCGGGGGCGGCTGGAGATGGGCGATCAGCCGCTTTCGGGGAACCTGGAGACGGATGAGTTTCCCTCGCACGGGTTCACGGCTCGCGGGGTGAGCGTGACGGCAAGCTCGAAATCGGGCCGGCTCCAGCTGTTTGGCGGAGATCTGAGCGAAGAGACGCTGCAGCCGTATCTGCACTTTGCGAATACGAGCAGCGACTATTTCAGCCAAACCGCGGCTGAAGCGGTCATTTACCGGCAGAAGTTCTCAAAGGCGCTGGAGATGCGGTCGCTGAATCTCTATGACGGCAAGGTAACATCCATCCAGTCGCTGGGCTGGAAGCCCACAAAAGGGTGGTTCCTCGCAGGCGCCGGAGGAGTGGGTTCGGGCGCGGGCTATGCATCCGCGGTGGCGCAATATGAGCGTCCGTGGATGAAGATCCGGACGTCCTACACGAAGGCCGGCCGGGACTTTCACCGGCAGGAGGGGCCATTTTCAAGCAACGAGACTTTGGGGCTGAACGCTCATGGTCACATATCGCTGACGGATGCGCTGACGATCGGAGCGGCACACGAGCGTATGCTGAGCTACACGCCGCTGGCCATCGGAGAAGGCGGGACCGGGTCTCCGTTTATCGTCAGCACTTTCGATTCGGCGCATGTGGTCGCGAATCTTGCCGGGATTCGCGTGAGCGCGTCCGTGAGCGAAGGCGAAGCGGAAGGATCGAAGGGGAAGACGACAACGGAACTGATCACCGCCGCCCGCAGAATGACGCGGCGCTGGAGGGCGTTTGGGTCGGCCATTCAGATGCGCATGCCGGGAAACACCGACCGGACTTACATCGGCATCAACGAGTTCAGGGTAAGTCCGCGACTGGCGCTGCGGCAGAACTACACGTGGATGGACGGACAGAACACGATCAGCGCGGGTGGGGAGTGGAGATCGAACCTGCTTTCCTTTTCGGTGGATGAGCAAACGTATATCAGCCCGCTGGCGGCTTCCATCGGGCAGCCGGGCATGTTTCAGGCCTGGACGTTCAGCGTGCGGCTGCGGACGCCGCATGGGACGACTGCGAATGTCGATTCCTTTATCGATCCAACGGGGAAGATGGAGTGGGGTGGTTATCTCAGCGGGCTGCGCTACGACGCGGTGACGCCTTATCGCAGCACGGGGCCTTCGTTTCCGAAGTATGTCGTTCATGGCGTGGTGCTGGATCAAAGCGGCAAAGGCGTGTGGGGAATTGCGCTGTTGATTGGAAAGGACGTGGTTATATCCGACCAAAGCGGTGGATTTTTCCTGCACGTGAAAAGCAGCAGGCGCCTGCCTCTGGTGATCGACAAAGAGTCTTCGCTCCGTCCGGGACGGTGGGAGGTGGAATCCGCGCCGGCGGCTGTGCAGGGTTCGCCGGAGAGCCGGCCGGGGCCTTCGCTGCGGCTCGTGGTACACATCGACGGCGAGAAGGGCGGGTGATGGGCATGCGGTGGTGAAAGGCGGCCAGGCGCCGGGGGAGGCCATTCACGAGAGCCGCGGCGGCGGGGCGGGGGGACGGCCGGGTTGTGTTAACTCAACTGATACATATTCGCAGGTTTCGATTTACCTGGGAGAGGACTGCTCGTAGAGTGTGGGGCAGATTCCAGAGCCAGGTGCAGACATATGCGATCGGTGGTGCTTCTCCGGGGAGAACTACGGGGCATGGGGCAGAGAGAGAGTTGCTCGATGCTGGCGATTCAGGAAACAGAGGGGCCGGGGAGCGAGCCTGAATATTCTCACTACAGTGTGCTGGATGCGCCGGCGGCGATGCCGGACGGGCAATATCTCGTGCGGTTCGGAT
>DAHVZZ010000056.1:0-3206 GCA_027323785.1 Acidobacterium sp.
GCCTCAAAAGGCGCCTCAAGAGCTGCAAGCGAGTCGTAACCAGCGGTACCGCTGCGATGGTTGACAAAGCCGGAACCTCCCAGCCAGGGGCTGTAACCGCCCTCGATGCTGGCTAGCTGCCGCTCGGCCTCCTGGCGCGGATCGGGCATACGCAGGATGGGCGTCCGGCGATAGGGTCCGCGCAGGGGAGGCAGGTTCTCCTGCATCAGCTGGTTGTCGGTGGCCCCGGATGGCGCCGCCGGTTCGCTCTGGTCCTCATAGGAGGGTGAATAATTGTCCTGCACCGCCGGAGGGCGCTCGTAAGTGGGCTGGTACTGGGGCGGCGGCTGCTGGTACTCGGGTTGCTGGAAGACGGTTCGTGGCTGAGCAGGCGGCGTCTGCTGGGCAATTTCATTCGATGGCGTAATGTACTGAGCCTGGAAGAGCGACGGATCGATAGGCCGATTCGCGGTCCGCAGCGCGTCTTCGGCTCGCTTCATCGCGGCGTCGCTGGCGCTGGGGATTTCAGTGAGCACCGGGCTGGTGCTCAGAGTGATCTCCTGTGGCTGCAGCTGGGCGATTTGCGTGGAAGGCTGCTGCGTCTCCGGATGCATCACGGATGCCGAGGTAATGGAGAGATGCAGATGAACATTGCCGCCAGAATCTCCGGGCGAGCCAGCCGCTGTGACACCGTCGGAGCGATCAGACCAGGATGGCACACGCAGGGGCCTCCAGGAGTTGCTGGCTTCCTCTTGCCTACCTGAGCCGGAGGACTCGCCGCCAGGAACCGGAACGACAACCTCGCCGTTTCCGGGTGTTGGCGGAGGCGGCAGTTCCAGCTCGGCTTCCGGCTTGAACACACCTGTCTGGACGTGGGTTCTCCGCGGTTTGCGCCTGACTTCGGTTCCTGGAACCACCCAGGTGGACGTTGAGCGAGGAGCCTTTCGCGGCGCACGCTCATAACGGCGTTTCCTCAGATACGTGGAAGGCGGAGGAAGCTCCGTCGTTCGCTGCCGGATCACGCGCCGCGAAGGCTCCGGATTACCCAGATTGCTTTCGGTGATCTGGTTCTGAACGGGCTGATTCCGATTGAGCTGAACGGGGGCTGTCCCCATGTAATAGGGGTCCGGCCCGTAGGCCTGGTTGCTCGCCGTCATATCGGGGGTGGGATTCGGGTTGCGGTAGCCGGGCAGGGCAACTGCACCAGCGCCACCACGGCCCAGGGGATTACCGTTGGGATTGAGTAGAGCAACAAGGCCGCCAACGCCGGAAAGACGGCTCTGCTGGACCAGGTCGGGATGATCGAGCTTATGCGCCAGCTCCGCCGTAGGGCTAACCACGGGCATAGCGTTGAGAGAAGCTTTCCAATAGGCCGCGGCCCGGACATTATCGCCGCGCGCCGATTCGAAACGAGCGGCGGATGAGAGGATCTTCGGGTCGCGAGGATATTTCCGCAGTGCTTCACGCAGCCACAGCTCCGCGGTCTTCATGTCCTGGGCTCCAAGTGCGGCGCCGATCATGCTCTGGTAGTCGTTCGCCGAGGCATCGCTGAGATCCATCGCCTTGTAGATGGCCAGCGCCTGCTTTGGCTGTCCCGCCTGGGCATATCCGGCAGCCAGAGCCTTGCTGACAGCGGGATTGCCAGGGAAAGCCTGGGCCGCCGCCGTGAGAACTTCGATGGCCCGATGCAGTTGCCCATTTTTCGCCTCCTGAGCCGCGCGGCGCTGCGCCCAGGAGGCCCAGATGGTCTGCACCTGGCGGCGCTGGATGTCCGTGAGATCGGTCCGGTCGCCGAGCGCCATCAGCTCCGGGTAGAGGGCGCGGCTGTCGCCGGTGTTGAAAAGCAGCCACGCGTTCTGAATCTCTACGGCAGGCGGCACGGCCATGTGCTGTGCGTAGTAATGAGCCTGAATGCGGGAAATGATGCCCAGCGCAGCCTGCGGGTGCCCTGTGGAGGAGTAGATACCCGCAATCGTCTGCTGATACTCGATATCGCGATTGAGCTGTTCGCGAACCGTCTGGGGAATCTCCTGAATCTGGGCCAGTGCATCGGCGTCGTGACCCGTCTGGTGGAGCGCGGAGAGCAGCCCCTTCCACGCGTTCAGGTTGCCGGGATGTTGTGACAACACGCTGCGATAGATGCGATAAGCGCCCTGTGCGTGATTGCCGTTGAGGTCGATGGAGGCAATCTGCAGCTGGAGCGACATGGGCAGAGCCTGCCCGTTCGCCTGATAGACCTGTGCGGCGCGCTCCAGGAAGCCTTCCGCCACGTCGGGATGATTTTGCTCCTGATAAATCGCCGCCAGCATCGACAGAAAGTTTCCATTGCGCAGAACTTCCTCGTAGGCGTCCGGAGGCATACGCTCGACCGACTGGATCGCTCCGGCGTCGTCCCCGGCGAGATGCTGCATGGACACGAGGCCCTGCCAGGCGCTGATATTGTCCGGATTGTCATCGATCATCACCTGGTACACGGCAGCTGCGTGCGAGTACTGCTTGTCCTGAGCCAGTAGCCCAGCGAACTGGAGACGCGTCTCCGAGCGCATGCTGCCTGCGGTCACCATCTGGGGCAGCCGCAGCGCATTCGCCAGCACCTGCCTTGCTTCTGCATCCTGGCCCAGATTGCTGTAGGCGGAAGCCAGGGTGCGCAGGTAATCGGGATCGTGAATCACGTCGCGCCTGACGGAAAGCGGAAAACGGCGAGTGAGAGCGATAGCCTCGGCCGAATCGCCAGCCTGAGCGCGGGCCATGAAAATGCCCTTCCACGCTGCTTCGGATCCCGGCTGGTGATGAAGGAGCTGTTCGTAATAGGGAATGGCCGCGGCAGGCTCCTGCATTTTCATGTACAGACCGGCCATGGCTCCCAGCGCGTTAGTGTTCCCTGGACGCATCGCCAGCGCGGAGCGGAAGTCCGTGATCGCATCGTCCAGGCGGTTGCCATTCATGGCGCTGGTTCCCTGACGCATGGTGAACCAGAAACGGCAGGTGGCCAGGGACTGAGCCACAATGCGGCTGTGCAGGCCATTCTGCTGGGCCTGCTCAAAATAGCTGATGGCGCCGCCGAAGTGGCTCTGCTTCATACGGAGAAAGCCGAGCCCGGCAAGAACGCGAGGATTCGCTGGATTGGCGGCATTCAGCGCCATGAAACGCTGCTCGGCAAGCTTCAGATGATTTTCCGAAAGCGCCAGGTATGCGGCGCGCTCGGCGGGAGTCCGGGCGAAACCGTT
>DAHVZZ010000063.1:0-2316 GCA_027323785.1 Acidobacterium sp.
GAAATTTGCTGCTGTCACGGTTTCCAATTCATGACGCGCGGCACCACGACGTGTCGGTTCCAGGACGCGAGCGGCGCGGATGTCTGCGGGCGGACGTGCGGATCGACGAGGGGTTGCGGCTGCATCTGTTCAACATTCACCTGGGAACGGCGATTTTCGAGCGGCGCATTCAGGCGCGGGAGCTGTTCCGGCGGCGGGTGTTTACGGATGGAGATATCGATGGGCCGAAGATCGTGCTGGGGGATTTCAACGAGTGGAAGCGCGATCTGGCTTCGCACCTGTTCAATTCACATTTTGAGAGCGTGCACGAGCGGATGAGGCCGGCGCGGGTGACGACATTTCCGGGAGTGCTGCCGATGCTGCCGCTGGATCACATCTATTTCGACTCGGATCTGAAGCTGGACGGGTTGGCCGTTCACCGGAGCCGGATGGCGCTGGTGGCGTCGGATCATCTGCCGCTGGTGGCGGATTTCAGCGTGCCGGAAGGCGGAGACGAGGGAGCGGAAGCTCCTCTGCCGCACGAGATTCCCTGCGGGGATTCCTGCGAATTCGGAATACAGAACTAACCTGAGACAAAACGGAGCTGAGAAGGAGCGAGCCGGGAGCCTGCCGGCCCGCTGAGGATGTGCGCGTCCAAATCGCCCGACAAATATGTCGAACTTCCTGGATTTTGGACAGGCTTTACCAGCGACGAACAGGGCCTACATCGACATGAACGAACTGCGAGTGGGGATAATAGCCGACCCCGCCGCGATGGAGCGCCAGAGCCGCGTCGCGCAGCCGGGCGGTTGAGACGCCGGGAACGCGGATGTCGATGGCCTTGCCGACCATGTGCTCGCTGTGCAGAGCGACGGCGTGACCGTGACTGCGCAGCCATGCATTCGTCCGGGGAGTGCGGTAGCCGCAGACGATATCGATGACGCCGTTGGAGTCGCCGAGGCGCGCCATGAGAGCGTGGAGCAGATCGAATTCATGGACGTCGTAGTCGATGACGGCGCCGGTGCGGTAGTCGCGAAGGAATTCGTCGAGTTCAGCGACGGCGGTGGGGCGGTAGCGCGTGCCGACGCGATAGACGACGTTGATATGTTCACCGGTGTGGAGGTTGTAGAGACGAAGCCGATATTTCGGGGGAGTACTGCCCGCAGCCATTAGCCGGCTTCCGCCCAGGAGCACCGGGATGACCAGTGCCAGGGAAAACAGAAGCTTGCGAAGATGCATAGTCCATTATATCGGGCCTGGGAGCGGTCAGGCTGCGGGCGGGGTGGGGGACGTGAGCTGGCGATGCAGCAGATCGACTTCCGCGTTATCGCGGCCCCACTCGACCAGATCGTGGACGAGCGAGGCGGTTCGGCCCGCAAGTTCCGAGACGCCATGAAGATAAGTGACATCTCCACGGTTACAGATGGAGACTTCGCCGCTGTCAAAACGATGGGCGGCGGAATCGAGCTGACAGGCCAGGCTGTAAAGCAATGGACGGACAAAGTATACGGTATCCACCTGCCAGCGCTCTCCCCTGCCCTGCAGGATTTTGAGGCGGTCAACATCGGCGAAGAGATCTTCGGCGTGATGCTCGATGAGGGCGAAGCGCGGGGCGAGGGTCTGTAGGTTATCGCCGGAAGCGACGACGCACTCCAGGATCGCCGCGTCTCCTTCCGCGGCGAGCGCGTGATCTTCCGCCTCCGCGATGGCGCGGGTAACCACAGCAGGGTCGGCTTTCGGGCGAATCAGCCTGAACCACGCTTCGAGGAGACGAGCCCCCGAACTGAAGCCTGAACGCAGCCACGAAGGTTCCATGACCATCACCTCCCAGGGCGGCTTGTCAAAGGTCCTGGCGAGCGCCTCGCGCCCTGCGGGAGAAACTCGCGAGGTCCAGCCCAAACAGGCCCGCAATTTGCTCTCCATACGGGAGTCCGGGCTGGGATTGCGGAGAAGTGTCCCCGCCGGCGAAGACCCAGCGAGGAGACGCGATGAGCCTGAGGTCGTCGATTGCGGCGATGGAGACGCGCCCTGTGCAGCGCCTGATGGAGCCGTTTGCGCGGTTTGCGCGGATGGAGTCGGCGGGCAGCCTTGCGCTGCTGAGCGCCACGATTGCGGCGCTGATGCTGGCGAATTCGCGGCTGGCCACAAGCTATGCGGCGGCGCTGGAGTTTCCGATGGGGGGCCATATTGGCGACGCCGTGTATGACTGGACGCTGCGCGACACGGTGAACGATGCGCTGATGGCGGTGTTCTTCCTGCTGGTGGGGCTGGAGGTGAAGCGGGAGATTCTGGCGGGGCAGCTGGCAACGGCGCGCAAGGCGATGGGGTGCAACCGTG
>DAHVZZ010000074.1:0-2278 GCA_027323785.1 Acidobacterium sp.
GGGACTTACCCGAAAAAATGACCATAGGAACGGCGGATTCGTTTTGCATGTTTTGGGTGTGCTACATTCAGGGTCTCAGTAGCCGCCGTGAACGGCCTCCGGCGCAGGGCAGATAAAGGTGGAGTCTACGAAGACCAGCGAAACCGCCCCAGTCCGCGCCGCCACCATCCTGGTGGCGGAGGACGATCGAATGGTTCGCTACCTGCTGTCGGAGGTACTCCAGTCGCAGGGGCAT
This sequence comes from Acidobacterium sp., assembly GCA_027323785.1. Taxonomy (GTDB): domain Bacteria; phylum Acidobacteriota; class Terriglobia; order Terriglobales; family Acidobacteriaceae; genus Palsa-343. Next base: position 236 of record DAHVZZ010000074.1, read on the forward strand.
CGGGTGATTGCATGCGAGGATGGAGCGGACGCGCTGCGGACGGTTCGGCTGCGGCTGGGCGAGATCGACGCGGTGGTGACGGACTCGCTGATGCCGGGGATCGACGGGAGCAAGCTGGTGGCGGAGATCCGGGCGCTGGGGTCGGGGATTCCGATTCTGGTGGTGAGCGGAAGCGTGGAGGAGCCATCCTGTGATGCTTGCGATGATCCGGGAACGGTACATCTGACCAAGCCGCTTTCTCCGGAGCGGTTGAAATCCGAACTGAACAGGCTTCTATACGGTACGATGTAGAGTTTGCATCTGAGCTGTGCAGCGCCGTTCGGCTGCGGGAGAAGCAATGATCATCGGTGTACCGAAAGAAGTGAAAGATCATGAGAGCCGTGTCGGCGTAACGCCGGCCGGCGTGAAGGCGCTGAGCGATGCCGGCCACAAAGTGCTGGTGGAGACACAGGCCGGAGAATTGTCGGCGTTTACGGACGAAGAGTATCAACTGGCCGGAGCCCAGATTGTGGGCTCGGCGCATAACGTGTGGGGCCATGCGGACCTGGTGGTGAAGGTGAAGGAGCCTGTGGAGAAGGAGTATGGCTTCTTCCGCGAGGGTCTGGTGCTGTTCACGTATCTGCATCTGGCTCCGCTGCCGGCGCTGACGGAAAAGCTGCTGGAGAAGAAGGTGACCGGGATCGCCTACGAGACGATCCGGGATCGGTTTGGAGCGCTGCCGCTGCTGACGCCGATGTCGGAGGTGGCGGGGCGGATGTCAGTGCAGGTGGGAGCGGCGTATCTGGAGAAGGAGCGCGGCGGGCGCGGGCTGCTGCTGGGCGGAGTGCCCGGGGTGCCTCCGGCGAGCGTGTGCATCATCGGCGGCGGCATTGTGGGAACGAATGCGGCGAAGATCGCGCTGGGCATGGGCGCGCGGGTGACGCTGGTGGATGTGAATCTGAACCGGCTGCGGGAGCTGGACGACATTTTCAACGGACGGATTTTCACGCTGGCGTCGAATGCGTGGAACGTGGCGCGGGCGGTGCAGGAGGCGGATCTGGTGATTGGCGGAGTGCTGATTCCAGGGGCGGCGGCGCCGCGGATCGTGACGCGAGAGATGGTTGCGAATATGAAGAAGGGCGCCGTGATTGTGGACGTGGCGATCGACCAGGGCGGGTGCGTGGAGACGGCGCATCCGACGACGCACAGCGATCCCTCGTATGAAGTGAACGGGGTGGTTCACTACTGCGTGACGAATATGCCGGCGGCGGTGCCGAATACGTCGACGCTGGCGCTGACAAACGCGACGTTTCCTTACGTGATGCGGCTGGCCCGCGATGGTGCGCGGAAGGCGATCCTGGGGGACGACGGAATTCGCGACGGGGTGAACACACACGAAGGCGTGCTGACGTGCGAGCCGGTTGCGGTTTCGCAGAACAAGCCGTGGACGGCGGTGCGGACGCTGCTGGGGTGAGGTTAAGGGGCGCAGCGGAGAGCCGCGCCCCTTTGGGCTATTCGGTGATGTGAACGGAGTGGTCGAGACGGAAGGTGACCAGGGTTTCAGCGGGGAGGAAGATCTCCCGGTTGCCGGTCATTGCGGTGCCGGCAGCACCAGCGCCAGCGCCAGCCAATCCGCCGATGAGAGCACCTTTGCCGCCGCCGGCGATGCCGCCGATGATGGCGCCGAGCGCACCGCCGCCGCCGACGAATCCGGCAGTGCGACGTCCTTTGCCCTTCTCCACCTGGGACATGGTGCTGGTGTTGACGGCATAGCTGCCCCAGCGGGTGGTGACGCGCTCGAGACGGAGAGCGAGGACGGCCTGGCCGCGGAAGCGACCGAGCCTTCTGGCCTCAATGACGGCCCCTTCAGCGCGAGCATCCTGAGGAATCACCGTCTGACCGTGGACGATGACGGGAGAGGCCAGGGTGGCGGAGAAGGTTTCGCCAGTCTGGCTGATTTTGGAGCCGAGGTCCTGATCGAGGCGGACGCGGATGGGGGTGCCGGCGGGGATGGTGATGCGGGCCGGAGGGGGCGGTGTCTGGGGTTGGGCCGACTGGGGAGCG
>DAHVZZ010000076.1:0-3090 GCA_027323785.1 Acidobacterium sp.
GAGGGCGACGACATGTTCTTCATCGACGGCGCGGAGAAGCCGCAGATTGCGGGGATGGGTTCGGAGGATTATTTTCTGGGCGCGTGGGATTTCGGCGGGAAGCCGTTCGACTACTCGACGTATGGTGCTCCGATTGTGGGCAAGGAGCTACAGGGGAGCCGGTGGAGCGTGTATCGCTTTCATCTGGATCAGCCGATTCCGTTTACGAAGTCGATGAGGGCGACGATTGAGCATGGGACGGCGAATGACCGGTCGGACAACTTCTATTCGGTGGCGTATTGGTATCAGTCGTTGCGACACAAGCCGCTGCCGCCGCTGCCGCCGGTGGCGGAGCGGATTCCGCGGGTGATTCCGGCGACTCGGGCGGCGACGAAGTAGGGGCGGTTTTTGGGGTGAGGCAGGGAGAGGGTGCTCCGGATGGGGCACCCTCTTGTTGTGTTGCAGCCAGATGGGAGATCGGCGCGGTTATCCGACGAGGACGGGGGCCTGAGTTTTGAGGAAGGCCTGTTCGTGCTCGGCGGGAACGACAACCAGCTCGCCCATGCGCCAGGTGTGGGGGTAGGGAGTGGTGGAGACGATGCGCCAGTCTTCACTCGTGCCGTGAGAGCCGGCGGCGGGCGGGGCGAATTCAACGAGGACGGTATTGTCGACGTCGTTGAGGACGATGTGGCCGGAGGGAAGGCGGGTGCAGTCCTGGATCCAGCCGCCGTCGTAGGGGATGGAGCCGATGCGGTTGAGGTTGTCGTCGAGGAGGACGAGCTCTTTGGAGAGGCTGTTGCAGAAGATCCAGCCGCCGGGGATTTTCTCAAGGCTGTGAGGACGGGCGAGGCCTTCGAGGATGATTTCGCCGCGCTGGCGCTCGGGCGGGAGGCCGCGGTCGATGCGCAGGAGCTGTCCCTGATGGAAGAGGAGGCAGAGGACGAAGCGCTCGTCGGGGTCCTGCATGGTGGCGCAGTTGACGTGAGTGGCCTGGAAGCGGGTGTGGTAGTAGCGATTGCGATGCTCGGCTCCGCGGCCGCTGGGGCGGGGTTCGCCGGAGGGGGTGACGCTGTAGCCGTGCTCGGCAGCCCACCATTCCCAGAGGACGCGGCCCTGGAGATCGACTTCGACGACGAGATCGGTGCCGGAGCAGGCGGCGAGGAGTCCGCGGCGGGTGCGCTCGAGGCTGTGGAGGTCGTTGAAATAGGGGTGGGAGATGCGCGGGAGGAGCTGGCCGGGCTCCGGTTCGACGGAGACGCGGAAGATGTTGCCGGCTTCGAAGTCGTTGACCCAGAGGCCGCCATCGGCGAAGCAGAAGCCGGCGGGATTGGCGAGGAGGTCGCCCCATTCGGACTGCCAGATGCGGTCGCGGGAGTCCCAGTCGTAGACGACGAAGGTGCCGGCGTAGTCGTCGCGAGCCTGGAGGGTGGGGCCGAGGTGGTCTTCGGGGAGGAAGCGGTAGTGTTCCTTGAGCCAGGTGAGCGGGGTTTGCGGCTGCACGGCGCCGGAGGTGAGGCTGGTGGCGACTTTCTGGCCGGGGACAGGGGGGAATCCGGCTTCGAGCTTCCAGCGAGCGCGAAGCCGCTCATTTTGGGTGGTGTAGACAGATGCAGCAAGCAGCATAAGTTCAGGGTATAAGAATTGGACGGGAAATTGGGCGGGAGGCTGCGGGGGAAGCGGCTGGAAATGCCGCTGCCGGAGTAAGGGGCGTCGCCGGAGGTTTTGGGAGGCTCCGGCGATGCCGGGTGGCTAGATTTCCAGGATGACCGGCATGATGAGGGGCCGGCGAGCGGTATTTTTCTGGATATAGCGCTTGAGGTCGATGCGGATTTTTTCCTTGATGACGCCGTAGTCGGCTTTTTCCTCGGCGCTGGAGTTGTCGAGGGTTTTGACGACGACCTGGCGCGCGCCTTCCATGAGGCTGGAGTCGGCGCCGACGAAGCCGCGGCTGACGAGCTCGGGCTGGCGCTCGACGCGGCCGCTGAGCTTGTTGATGGTGAGGATGGGGAGGACGAAGCCGTCTTCGGAGAGGTGGCGGCGGTCGCGGATGACGAGGTCCTCAACGACATCGGCGGTGGAGCCGGAGTCGATGCAGACGCGGCCAGCGGTGACGGTGCCGGTTTTGCGGGCGCTGTTGGCGTCCAGTTCGAGGACGTCGCCGCTTTCGATGACGAGGGCAAGGTCGACGACGCCGAGGCTCTGGGCGATGTCGGCGTGCTTGCGGAGGTGGCGGTAGTCGCCGTGGACGGGGATGAAGAATTTAGGTTTGAGCAGGTTGATCATGAGGCGCTGCTCTTCCTGGCTGGCGTGTCCGCTGACGTGAATGAGGCCGGCGGAGCCGTCGTCGTAGATGACCTGGGCGTCGCGGCGGCAGAGGTGGTCGATGACACGGTAAATGGACTTCTCGTTGCCGGGGATGACGCGGGAGCTGAGGATGACGGTATCGCCGGCGACGACGCGGGCGTGCTTGTGGTTATCGACGGCGGCGCGGCTGAGGGCGCTCATGGGCTCACCCTGGGTGCCGCTGATGAGGATCATGATCTGCTCGGGCGGGTAGTCGTTGATCTGGCCGGGGTGAATGATGAGGCCGGCGGGAATATCGATGTAGCCGAGGTCCTGAGCAATCTCAGAGGATTCGACCATGGAACGGCCGACGACGGCGATTTTGCGGCCGTGCAGGCGGGCGAGCTCCATGGCGATGCGGATGCGGTAGATGGAGGATGAGAAGCAGCTGAAGAAGAGCTTTTTTCTGGTGCGGGAGAAGATTTCGTCGAGGCGCGGCTTCACGGACCACTCGGAGGGGGTGTAGCCGGGGCGGTCGACGTTGGTGGAGTCCTGGAGGAGGGCGAGGACTCCGCGCTTGCCGTATTCGGCGAAGCGGTGAAGGTCAAAGGCTTTGCCGTCGGGCGGGGAGAGGTCGATTTTGAAGTCGCCGGTATGGACGACGACGCCAACCGGGGTTTCGATGGCGAGGGCGACGCAGTCGACAAGCGAGTGGGTGACGCGGATGGGCTCGACGGTGAAGGCGCCGAGGGTGAAGCGCGCGCCGGGGGCGATCTCGATCAGTTCCGTGTCGTCGAGGAGGGCGTGCTCTTCGAGCTTGCCTTCGAC
>DAHVZZ010000079.1:0-1776 GCA_027323785.1 Acidobacterium sp.
TGGTGGATATTTTTGCAGGCCCGGGCGGGCTCGGAGAGGGGTTCTCGTCAGTCGCTGATGCTGCCGGGAATCAGGTGTTTGACGTCAGACTGTCCATCGAAAAGGAAGCGGTTGCCCACCGCACACTGACGCTCCGCGCCATGTTCCGGCGCTTTCCGCGGGGCCGTGTCCCGGACGCCTACTACGACTTTGTCCGCGGCAATATTGGGCGCGAAGAGCTGTTCGCCGCCCACGCCCCGGAGATTGAGCAGGCCCGCACCGAGGCCCGGCACGCGACCCTGGGCGAGACCCCGGAAGCGCGGATCGATTCCTGGATCCGCGATGCCATCGGCACCACCGGCATTTGGGTCCTGATCGGAGGGCCGCCCTGCCAAGCCTACTCGATGGCGGGCAGGTCCAGGCGTCGGCCGGTGGACGCCAAGGCCTTCGAGCAGGATGAGCGGCACCTGCTGTACCGGGAGTACCTGCGGATCATCGAGAAGTTCCGCCCGCCTGCCTTCGTGATGGAGAACGTGAAGGGCATCCTCAGTTCCACGCACGATGGATCGGGCATTTTCGAGCGGATTCTCGGCGATCTGTCGCGGCCGGCGCCGGATCTGGAGTACGAGATCCGCTCGTTCGCTGCGCCCAGCGATGGACAGCAGCTGGAGCCCGCCCAATATGTCCTCGAGGCTGAGCGCTACGGGGTTCCGCAGACGCGCCATCGCGTCATCCTTCTTGGCGTGCGCCGCGATCTGGCGGCGACGCCGCATCAGCCACTCCAGTTCCGACTGCCGGTCAGCGTCAAGGAAGCCATTGGGAGTCTGCCGCGGATCAGGAGCCGGCTTTCCAGGGAGGCCGACTCGACCGAAGAGTGGCTGCGTGCGCTCCGGGAATCGACCCGATATCTGACGGGCTGCCCGCGTGATATCCGGGAATCCGTTGCGGCGGAAATGGCTGTGGCGCTGGAACGCGCGCTGGACGTGTCGAGGACGGGCGGACGCTTCATCCAGCGCGCCAACCTGAGCTTTCAAGGAATGCCGGCCACACTCGTGAGCTGGCTGAAGGACGATAGGCTGGAAGGCGTCTGCCAGCATGAAACGCGCGCGCACATGCGCTCCGATCTCAACCGCTATCTGTTCGTGTCCTGCTTTGCGCAGGCATTCGGGCACTCGCCGAAACTCCGGCATTTCCCCCGCGCACTGTTGCCGGACCACGATAACGTCACGGCGGACACCGTGCCGTTCCTGGATCGTTTCCGCGTGCAGACCGGTTCGCTGCCTTCCACGACGGTGGTGTCCCACATTGCCAAGGACGGGCACTATTACATCCACCCGGACCCGGCGCAGTGCAGGAGCCTGACCGTGCGCGAGGCTGCGCGGCTCCAGACCTTCCCCGACAATTATTTCTTCGAGGGCAACCGCACCGAGCAGTATGTGCAGGTCGGCAATGCTGTGCCGCCGCTATTGGCCCGGCAACTGGGCGCGGTGGTCTTTGACCTGCTGCACACGGCGGCCAACGTGCGGGCCGATCAGCAGGAGAGACGAGCGCTGCGCGAGATGGTACAGATGGAACTGGTTTGAAGGGGCTGCCGTGGCAGCACGGCGCTCGCATCCGCTGCGCGCACCGCAGCAACGAGATCCCGCTCCAAGGTGGTGGCCAGCGGCGCAAGCCTTGTGGCGCACTCCCAGACCACCAGGACGCACCAGCCCGCAGCGACCAGCTTGTCTACGTTCTCGCGGTCCCGGCGCTGGTTCCGCCCCAGCTTTTCCTTCCAAAAATCGCGGTTCGACCCCG
>DAHVZZ010000085.1:0-2594 GCA_027323785.1 Acidobacterium sp.
AGGTCATGAAGGATCAGGCCGCTGTCGCCACCGCCGAAGGCAATCTCACCGTCGCCCGCGCCAGCCTTCGCCTCAACGAGCTGCTCATGAAGAATGTGCTCACCCGCACCGACGTGCCCGCTCTCGACTCCATGCCCGTCGTCCCCGTCGACCGCTTCGGCCCTTCCGACCCCAATACTTCGCTCTCCGTCAGTCAGCTCATCACCGAAGCCGAAAAGAACCGCCCCGAAGCCGCCATCTACCGCGAACAGGCTGAAATCCAGAGAGGCAATCTCAAGTCGGTCAAAACCATCCTCCTGCCACAGCTCAACATGTACGGCATGTATGCCGGTGCAGGAAATGCCGGTCCCCGGAACCCCTATTGCAGCCTCGGGCCATCCAACTGCTCCACCGGTTTGCCTGAGGGATTTCCCGGCATGTTCACCAATACCTTCAATTACTCCTCGCCCGAATACCAGGTTGGCGTCACTCTCAACATCAACCTCCGCAATCGCCAGGCCAAGGCCGCGCAGTTCCGCGCCGCCCTCCAGTACCGCCAGAGCCAGATCACCTACGAGGAGCAGCAGAAGACCATCCGCTTCGACGTCCGCAACGCCCAGTTCGCCCTCGAACAGGCCCGCGCCCGCGTCGAAGCCGCTGAAAAGGGCCGCGACCTCTCCAAACGCATCTTCGAAATCACCAAACAGGAGCAGAAACTCGGCGCCAAATCCAGCTACGAAACCCTCGCCGCCGAAAACGACCTCGCCCAGGCCGAGTCCACTCTCGACACCGCCGAGGCCGCCTATCAGAAGCAGGAAGTTGCGCTCGACCAGGCCACCGGCATCACCCTCCAGCGCATGCACGTCTCCATCGACAACGCAAAATCCGGCATCGTCCCCACCCCGCCGCCCACGCCCAGCACTCCACCCACCGCACCCAACCCTTCACCCAGCACGCCGTAGTACAGTAGGTTGTTCACTGCAGGAAGCTGCCCAACCCCAGCTTCCCGCCAACAAATCACCGCTAACCGCTCTTCGCTAACCGCTCTTTGCTACCCATGTCCACCTCCACCCAAATCGCCAGCCTCGCGCCCCGCCCCGACCGCCTGCCCCCCTGCGTACTCATCGCCGACGACCAGCCCCACATCCTCGACGCCCTCGAGCTGCTCCTCGAGCCGGTAGGCTACCGCACCGAACGCGCCACCTCGCCCGCCATGGTCCTCGACGCGCTTGCTTCCGGCGCCTTCGACGCCATCCTCCTCGACCTTAACTACACGCGCGACACCACCTCCGGCCGCGAAGGCCTCGATCTCCTCACCCAGATCCGCGCCCACGAGTCGCAGCTCCCCATCATCGTCATGACCGCCTGGGCCAACGTCGAGCTGGCCGTCGAAGCCATGCGCCGCGGCGCATCCGATTTCATCCAGAAACCCTGGGACAACGCCCGCCTCCTCACCGTCCTCCGCACGCAGATCGATCTCTACGAAGCCGTCCGCCGCGCCCAGCGCCTCGAAGCCGAAAATCGCCTCCTTCGCGCCGACGGCCTTCCGGAAATGATTGCCACGGCACCGGCCATGCAGCCCGTCCTCGCCACCATCGCCCGCATCGGACCCTCCGACGCCAGCGTCCTCATCACCGGCGAGCACGGCACCGGTAAGGAAGTCGTCGCCCAGACCCTCCACGCCCTTTCACCGCGCGCCTCGCGCTCTCTCGTGGCCGTCAACACCGGCGCACTCCCCGAGGGCACCTTCGAATCCGAGCTCTTCGGCCACGTCAAAGGCGCGTTCACCGACGCTCGCACCGAACGCATCGGCCGCTTCGAGCTGGCCGAGGGCGGAACCCTCTTCCTCGACGAAATCGCCAACGTTCCTCCGCGCCAGCAGGCTAAGCTCCTCCGCGTTCTGGAAACCGGCGAGATGGAGCGCGTCGGCTCCTCCAAAACCCGCCGCGTCAACGTCCGCGTCCTCTCCGCCACCAACGCCGACCTCCTCAAGGAAGTCGAGGAGGGCCGCTTCCGCGCCGACCTCCTCTTCCGCCTCAACACCGTCGAGATTCACCTGCCGCCACTCCGCGACCGCCGCGAGGACATCCCGCCCCTCGCCGCCCACTTCCTCGCCCGCTACTCCCTCCGCTATCGCAAACCCGCCCAGAGCATCGACCCCGCCGCCCTCCAGCTCATGCTTCAGTACTCCTGGCCCGGCAACGTCCGCGAGCTCGACCACACCATCGAGCGCGCCCTGCTCATGGCTCGCGGAGCCGTCATCGAAATCGCCGATCTCGGCCTCTCCACCAGTTCCCGCGTCTCCTCCCAGGCCCTCGAAGAGATGTCTCTGGAGTCCGTCGAGAGTATCCTCATCCGCAAAGCCCTCTCACGCTGCAGCGGCAACGTGAGCCAGGCGGCAGACGCCCTCGGCCTTTCCCGAGGCGCACTCTACCGGCGGATGGAAAAATATGGCATCTAGCCTCAACCCACCACACAATCCGGCTGCCCCGTCTCTCGCAAAAAGGCAGGAGGTTCATCCAGTTCCCTGCTGCACACTCTGGCTGCCCCGTCTCCCGCAGGGAGGCGGGAGGGACAAATCTTCACCAGCCCCACTCTGGATGCCCCGTCTCTCG
>DAHVZZ010000109.1:0-5875 GCA_027323785.1 Acidobacterium sp.
GTGCTGGAGCGGGCGTCGGCGCGGGAGTCGACGGCGCGGGTGGCGGCGGGCGCGGTGGCGAAGCAGCTGCTGCTGGCGCTGGGGATGGACGTGGCGAGCCATGTGATTCGCGTGGGCGCGGTGGAGCTGGAGCGCGATGCAGGATGGGAAGAGATTGCCGCGCTGCGAGAGAAGAACGAGGTTCTGCTGAACTGCGTGGACGCGGAGGCCGAGCTGCGGATGAAGGACGCCGTGGACGCGGTTTATCGGACGGGCGACACGGTGGGCGGCGTGTTCGAGGTGGTGGTCCATGGTGTGCCTCCGGGGCTGGGAACCTGCGCCAACTGGGACGAGCGGCTGGATGGGCTGCTGGCGCAGGCGGTGATGTCGCTGCAGGCGGTGAAGGGCGTCGAGGTGGGACGCGGAGTGACGGCGGCGGAATCGCTGGGGTCCGAGGTGCATGACGCCATTGGGTATGAGCACGACGTGAAGGAGTCGCGGTTTACCGGCTTCACGCGCGAGCACAACAATGCGGGCGGCGTGGAGGGCGGCATCAGCAACGGCGAGGATATTGTGGTGCGCGGGTACCTGAAGCCGATTTCGACGCTGCGCAGGCCGCTGGGATCGGTGCGGTTTGACACGCGGGAGGAAACCAAGGCAGCATACGAACGCAGCGACGTGTGTGTGGTTCCGGCGGCGGGCGTGGCGGCCGAGGCGATGGTAGCGCTGACGGTGGCGCGGCTGGCGCTGGAGAAGTTCGGAGGCGATTCGCTGCGGGAGCTGAAGCGGAATTACGAGGGGTATCTGGAGCAGATCAGGAAATTCTAGAGGCAGCAGGCAGCAGATAGCAGGCAACAGGCAGCGAAAAGCGGATAGCTGAGGAGCGGGTAGCAGTCGCAAGTAGCGAAAAGCTGTTAGCGAGAGACTGTTAGCGAAAAACGGTTGGCGAGAGACGGTTAGCTGAAGAACGGCTAGTAGCTGAAGAACGGCTAGCCAAGGAGCGGTTGGCCGGTAGCAGTTAGCAGATGGCAGGTAGTGAATACAGAAGATGATCAGGGAAATTGTTAAATATCCGGACCCGATATTGCAGCGTCCGACGGAGCGTGTGACGGAGTTCAATGAAGAGCTGCGCACGCTGGCCGAGGATATGTTCGAGTCCATGTATAAGGCGCAGGGGATCGGCCTGGCGGCGCCGCAGATCGGCGTGGGCCTGCGGCTGACGGTGATCGACCTGAGCAACCAGAAGGATCCGAAAGAGAAGATCGTGCTGGTGAATCCGGAGATTGTGCATAAAGAAGGGCGGCAGCACGAGGAAGAAGGCTGCCTGAGCCTGCCGGATATCCGGGACAAGGTGACGCGGGCGCTGAAGGTGAAGGTGAAGGCCCAGGATCTGGAGGGCAGGGAGATCGAGCTGGAGGGATCGGAACTGCTGTCGCGGGCGTTCCAGCACGAGATCGATCATCTGGACGGGATTTTGTTTCCATGGCGGCTGAGCGCGCTGAAGCGGGATCTGATCCTGAGGAAGATTCGCAAGCTGCAGAAAACCGGCGAGTGGAAATGAAGCTGGTCTTCTGCGGGACTCCGGCGTTTGCGGTGCCCACGCTGAAGCAGTGTTTGCGGGCGGGGCACGAAGTGGCGCTGGTGCTGACGCAGCCGGATCGTCCGGTGGGACGAAAGCAGGAGCTGACCGCGCCTCCGGTGAAGACGACGGCGCTGGACGCGGGGCTGCGGGTGATGCAGCCGGAGAAGATCAAAAACAATGCGGAGCTGCGCGCGGAGCTGGAGGCGATCCGGCCGGACGCGATTGTGGTGGTGGCGTACGGGCGGATCATTCCGCCATGGATGCTGGAGCTGCCCCGGCTGGGGAATCTGAATCTGCACGCATCGCTGCTGCCGAAGTATCGCGGGGCCGCGCCGATCCAGTGGGCGATTGCCAACGGGGAGCACGCGACGGGCGCGACGACCATGCGGCTGGACGAGGGCCTGGACACGGGCGACATTCTGCTGCAGCGGCGGCTGCCGCTGGCGCCGGATATGCTGGCGACGGATGTGTTTCCGCTGCTGGCGGAGATGGGCGCTGACCTGATGCTGGAGACGCTGACGGAGCTGGAAGCGGGGCGGATCACGCCGCGCAAGCAGGACCATTCGCAGGCGACGCTGGCGCCGATTCTGACGCGGGAAGACGGGCGGATGGATTTTTCGAGGCCGGCGATGGTGCTGTACAACCGGTGGCGGGGCTTCCAGCCATGGCCGGGCGCGTGGACGATGCTGCAGGGGAAAAAGCTGGCGGTCCACCAGATGCTTCCGACGGAAGCGATGGATTTGCGGGCAGGCGAGCCGGGCGAACTGGTGGCGCACCAGGGGACGCTGTTTGCGGCCTGCGGCGAGAGCAGCTGGCTGGAGCTGGTGGAAGTGCAGCCGGAGGGTGGGCGGCGGATGGCGGCGGGGGAGTTTTTGCGCGGGCACGCGGTTGAAGCAGGAACAAAACTGGGCTGATCCGGATTTGTCTGAGCTGGATTCATCTGGGCCGGCGAGGATGGGCAGGCATCCAGGGAAGCGTAGAACGGACGGCAGGACGGGCAAGGGGGCAGGCGATGTCTGAACAGGCGGTTTCCCGCACGATTACGCAAACGGTGGAAACCGAAGCGGCGCCAAACAGCATTCTGACGATTCTGGAAGACCCGAAGCGGATTCCGGAGTGGGCTCCGGTGTTTGCCGAAAAGGTGGAGCGCGACAGGGCGAATACGTATCGCGTGACGAAGGGCGAGACGGTGTTCTCGGTGGAAGCGGTGATCGAGCGGGCGAGCCGGACGGTGGATTATCTGCGGTGTACGGGCGCGGGCGAGAAGGTTGGGGCGCACATTCGGGTTCTGCCGCGGCCGGGAGGCGGCTCAGTGGTGGTGATGACGCTGCCGTTGCCGCCGGGGGGCAATGCGGAGCAGGTGGGCGCGGTTCTGGGCGAGGAACTGCAGACCCTGACGCGGCTGGCGGTGCAGAAGCAGGCATGATCGCTCCGGCACGTCAGGTTTCGTACCGCATTTTGCTACAAATTGCTGCCAGCGACGCGCACAGTGACGAGCTGCTGCGGTCGGCGGAGGTGGATGCGCTTTCGGCGCAGGACCGCAATCTGACGACGACTCTGGTGCTGGGAACGCTGCGCTGGCAGATGGTGCTGGACGCGCGGATTCGGGCGCTGCTGGCGCGTCCCGAGACAAAGCTGAGCGACGAGGCGGCGACGGCGCTGCGGATGGGCGCGTATCAGCTGCTGTATCTGGACCGGGTGCCGGCGCATGCGGTGATCCACGACAGCGTGGAGCTGGTGAAGCAGTCGCCGGAGCGAGGCGCGGCGGGGATGGTGAACGCGGTGCTGCGGAAGATCGCGGCGCAGCCGAAGCCGGTGATTTCGGAAAAGGCGGAGACCCCTGCGGAGATTGCCGCGGCGCTGGCGCATCCAGAGTGGATGGTGGAGCGATGGACGCGGCGGTACGGTGCGGAGGCGGCGGAGGCGATTTGCCGGTGGGATCAGGAGCCGGCGGGAATGGTGCTGCGGGCGGCACTCGATGCGGAGCTGACGGGGATCGAGACAGAGCCGGGGGCGTTTTTGAGCTGCGCGCGGCGGGTGGTCCGGGGCGACCTGGGGCGGAGTGCGGCGGCGCGGTCCGGTCGAGTGCGGGTGCAGGACGAGGCTTCGCAGCTGGTGGCGGAGATTCTGGCGGGGCGGGCGGAGGATCGCGGCAGGCGCGATCTGCGGGTGCTGGATTTGTGCGCCGCTCCGGGAGGCAAGACGGCGGTGCTGGCGGAACGGCTGCCGGAGGCGGAGATTACGGCGGTGGATGTGAGCCGGAAGCGGCTGCTGGCGCTGGGTGAACGGGTGGATCTGCAGCGGGCGGAGCGGGAAGGGCGGCTGCGGCTGAAGCTGGGGGACGCGGCGGCGATGGAACTGACGCCGGAGTATGGGCTGATCCTGTGCGATGTGCCGTGCAGCGGGACGGGGACGATGGCGCGGAATCCTGAGATTCGGCTGCGGGCGCGGGAGGCGGATTTGGCGCGGCAGGCGGCGCGGCAGAAGGCGATTCTGCGGACGGGGCTGAAGGGACTGGCTGCGGGCGGGAGGCTGGTGTACTCGACGTGCTCGCTGGAGCCGGAGGAGAACGAGGCGGTGGTGGAGGAAGTGCTGCGGGAGATGGCCGGCGTGCGCGTGGTTCCGATGGTGGAGGTTCTGGACGGGCTGGCGGCGAGCGGGGTTCTGACGGCGGAGGGCCGGGAAGGGTTGCGAGGCGCGACGGAGGGGGCGTATCTGCGGACGATTCCGGGGATGCAGCCTTGCGACGGGTTCTTTGCGGCGGTGGTGGAGCGGGAGTGAGCAGCGGGCCCGACGCATGAAGTTTTTGCCGTACCGTGCCGATGAAAGAGGCGGAGGCAAGGATGGCACTGTTCACATGGAACGATTCCTACAGCGTGAAGGTGGAGATGTGCGACAAGCAGCATCAGCGGCTTTTCGCCATCATGAACGAGCTGGCGGATGCGATGCGGGCGGGCAGGTGGAATGACGTGGTGGCGAAGACGGTGGGGGATCTGCTGACCTACACGCGGACGCATTTCCAGCAGGAAGAGGGGCTGATGCAGAAAGCGGGCTACCCGCAGCTGGCATCGCACCAGGCGATGCACCGGAAGTTCGAGGCCGATGTGGCGGCGCTGGAGCAGCAGACGAAGGAGGGGCGGGAGGCGAACTCCATCCAGGTGCTGAATCTGCTGCGGGACTGGCTGGTGAACCACATCCAGAAGGTGGACAAGCAGTATTCGCAGCCGCTGAACGCGGCGGGCATCCGGTAGCGGCGGGCCTTCGCGGGGAAGGCCCGCCGGAGAATCAGCAGGCGAGGCGGTCGCGGTGGAGGTGGAGACCTTCGAGGCGGCCGAGCAGGGTGACGGCGACGCGGTCGGACTGGAAGAGGTGCCTGGCCTGGGCCATGACCTGTTCCTCGGTGACGCTTTCGACGCGGTCGAGGATCTCGGGGATGGCGAAGAAGCGCTCGAAGTACATCTGCTGGCGGGCGAGGTTGGACATGCGGGACATGGAGCTTTCGAGCGAGAGGAGCAGATTGCCCTTGAGCTGATCCTTGGCGCGGCGGAGCTCGCCGGGCTGGAGCGGCTCGGATTTGAGGCGGCGAAACTCCTCCATGATGAGGTCGATGACCTGAAGGGCGCGATCAGAGGAGGTGCCGGCGTAGACGCAGAGGGAGCCGGTGTCGCGGTAGGGGTTGAGGTCGCTGTAGATGGCGTAGACGAGGCCGCGTTCTTCGCGGACGGTCTGGAAGAGGCGGGAGCTCATGCCGCCGCCGAGCAGGGTATTGAGCAGCAGGGTGGTGTAACGGTCGGAGTCGCCGATGGGCGGCGCGGGGACGCCAAGGCAGAGCGGGACCTGTTCAAGAGCCTTCTTGCTGCGCATCTGAATCCGCGGGGTGACTACGGGCGCAGCCTCATCGGAGTGGAGCGTGCCGGGGCCGAGCGAGGCGAAGTTGCTGGCGACCAGGTCGACAAATTCGTCGTGCTGCAGATTGCCGGCGGCGGAAAAGACCATGTTGCCGGCGTGGAAGCGCTGTTCGAAGAAGCGGACGAGGGTGTTCTGCTCGAAGCTGCGGACGGTTTCGCGGGTGCCGAGGATGGGCTTGCCGAGGGGATGGTCCTTCCAGAAGCTCTGGGTGAAGATTTCGTGGACGAGGCTGTCGGGATTGTCCTCGTCCATTTTGATTTCCTCAAGGATGACGCCGCGCTCGCGGACGATTTCCTCGGAGGCGAAGACGGGGTTGAGGACGAGATCGGAGAGGACGTCGAGTGCGGAGGGGACGTGCTCGTCGAGGACTTTCATGTTGAAGCAGATGGTTTCCTTGCCGGTGAA
>DAHVZZ010000087.1:0-9215 GCA_027323785.1 Acidobacterium sp.
CGATCTGCAATCCTTCAAGGGACCGCAACCGGAGCAGTCTTCCGCCATCCGCAAAAGGGTGGCATGGATGGCTTGGAGATGAAGAATCTTCTGTTCAACGTCCGCAATCTTGCCCTGTGTCCGCTGGCGAATATCGGCCTGGGTCGTATGCGCGTCGATGCGCAAGGAAAGGAGGCCCTTGATCTCCTTCAACGAAAAGCCCAACTCCTGGGCGCGCTTGATGAAACGAATCCGCCGCACAGACTCGGCTGAAAAGATGCGATAACCGGCTTCGGTGCGGGACGTAGGCGCGAGAAGCCCCTGATGCTCGTAATATCGAACTGTCTGAAGATTGATGCCGCCGCGCGTCGCCACTTGGCTGATGGTCAAGCTGTCCATGAATCCACGGTAAACCCTGTACTTAGGTATAGAGTCAAGCGCGAAACGATAAAAGCTCAAGAATGTTTATTATGCGGGATTCCTCCCGTTGCGCGGGCGAAGTTTTCAGTAGCGGCATCATCAGCTCGTCGCCCGCTAAGGCAACGTCCGGTTGAGAAGCGCCGAAGAGTCCTCCCAAAGAATGGCGTTCCCCCAGTGAATGGCCATTCCCGCGTTTTCCGTAATCTCTTTTTCGGGGTCGCTCCAGTCGTTAATCAAGAGTCGGCTCTATTTGGCGCCTTGAACCGGCCGCGATGGAAAGCCCACGTCCGTCGTAGCTTTCACCAACGCCTTTTCATTTGTCTTCGCATCGTCAAAGGTGACCGCTACTTTTTTCTGGGGGTAGTTCACGGCGATCTTGGATACACCCGGAACTCTTTGCAGGGCTTTTTTCACCGTGATTGGGCAGGCGGGGCAGGTCATCCCCGGCACCTTCAACGTGGTTGTTTGTGTGGCAGCCCACAGAGGCGCGGCGATAAAGGCGAGACCAACAGCAGCAAGAATCCGTTTCATGAAGCAACTCCTTTTCCGTTGAAAATCAGTAGAAAAACTTCGCCATGTAGGGGAATGCAATCGCCACAATGACCAGTCCCGCAACGACCCCAAACAATACCTTGTAAGCCCGACGAGTTGCGGGCAGAGCACATGCGTCTCCGGGACTGCACGCATTTATTGGCCGGAAAATGCGCCTGCCCGCAAAGAACAACGCAATGAGAGCTACGCTGATAAACCAGAGCCGATACGGCTCCAGCGTGGACAGATCTCCAATCCACGCACCACTGAAGCCGAGAGTCACGAGAATCAGAGGCCCCAAGCAACAAGTCGATGCCAGTACAGCCGCGATTCCCCCCGCGACCAGGGTGCTTGATTCAACTTTGCGGTTGCTTTTGCCCTTTTCCTGCCCAGCGCGCGCGCGTAAAGCCGGTGGGCCTGCTGCGATCTCCTGAACTGCCCGTCGGATGAGTTCGCTTGAGGGCAGACCCGATCGGCGACCGTTCTCCGCATAGGAGCGGCATCCCAAACCGAAGTGTCGAACGGCGCGTGCTCCCGATTCCACATCAAGGCCATTGATCCGGACAGTCGGCGATCCGAGGAATCGCATCGCTTCGGCATCTGCCTGGGTACACACTTCCACTTCCTGAACCACCTCGGGCAGACCCGCACTGCCGAGGACGTCACGCACGCGGCGGACGGCTGGCTTGTGATTCGGACAGCCCGCGATATACAGCACTTCGACTTTCACTGAATCTCCTTACGGCGGCGGGCTATTTCCTCAATCACCGGGCAGCTTCCGGTGCATTCTTCCGCTAACGCCTGATCACAGCGCTTCCCAGCATCCTCAAGCTGTCTCTCCAGTTTCCGCAGATCCGCAATCTTTTGTTGAACAGCGGCGAGCTTTTGATTGAGCAGATCGTGCACGTGCGAGCAGGTCTTCGATCCGGCATCTCGGAGCAGAAGCAGTTCGCGGATCTCCACAAGCGAGAAGCCCAACGCCTGCGCCCGGCTCACGAAACTTAGCCGGTCAAGATCGTCTTCGCTGTACAGGCGAAAACCGCCGGAGCTGCGACGCGGCTTGGCTACAAGTCCCTGCTTCTCATAGAAGCGGATCGTATCGACAGTAAGACCGCTGCGAACGGCTACGGTTCCGATCTGTAGGGTGTTGCCGAGATTTGTATTCACAAATCAAGAATACAATCTGGAGTTGACTCCAGAGTCAACCTTATATTTGAGCAAACAGGAGAGCCACGGATTCATACTCTGGACGGGCCTGGCGCATCTTTCCTCTATTCAGAGTGCCAAGCCTGGGTTTACTTCGGGAGTCTGCTGTAAATGCGACCTCTGCTCAAATCCCGGTTGAGCGGGCATTTCTCGGGTATTGCTCAGGCCAAGAGCAGAAGTTTTGCCGATGTCGTTGTCCAATTGCGGTCCGAGTTCTGAAATGTTGTCGGTAAACAGCGTGGCTTCGTGGCTGGCTCGGGAAACTGAAACGTAGCCGAAGCGGGCGTTGAGCAGGTCAGGATGGACGTTTGTATCCGCGTGGATGAGCACACGCTCGGCGGTAAGCCCCTGCGCGCTGTGGCTCGTGACCGCGTAGCCGTGATCGAAGTGGCGCGTCAGTGCGGGATCGAATGAGACCGCCTTGCCGCTGTCCATTTTGGCGGTGATCGAACCGTCGGGGGCGATCTGCTCGATGGTTGCCAAGGAACGGTTGGCGATGTGCAATTCCTGCTGCGGCGCGGTGAACTGGATGCGGTCGCCCACAGAGAATCGCCTCTCCACTTCGGTATAGGCGTCGATCCCGCGCAATCGCGCCGGATCGTAGGCGACCTCGGAGCCGTCCGGCTTCCTGACTGTGATTTCGTTTTCTTTGGGATTCGTGGAAACAACCTGGACATAACTGCCCGCGGGAAGGCCAAGCTCCGCGCTGCCGCGATGGTAGCGGAGAACATCGCCAACCTCATAGCGCGAGGCCCAGGCGCGGTCGGCGCCGGTCATCTCCGAGCGGGGAACGAGCACCTGTACGGCGTGATCGTCGCGGGCAATCATCCCGCGCCGTTGCAACTCCTCATGCACCACCTGGTTAATCTCGCGACGGGAGGCATTGTCCGGCGAGACAACCAGCGTCCGTTCAGGACTGCGAGCGAACTCTCTGGCGATCGCCTCGATGCGCTGGGCGCGGTCGGGAATCTCGACAACGCGCCCCTGCTCGCGCAGCATCTCGATCCCCGTGGCGACATCGCCTCTGGCCAGGTGCTCGACCGCACGCAGCAGTTCCGGGTCCTTCTGGCGAACGATCTGATCCAGTTGCGCTGTTTGCATCCCGGCCTGCTGCAACTGCTCGAAGGGCTTGCCCGCATCGACCGCCTGATGCTGGCGGATGTCGCCCACCAGCAGAACCCGGTTCTGCGAACCGATCTTGTTGAGGAAGTCGCGGACCTGCCTGGTCGAGGCCAGCGAGGATTCGTCGAGCACGTAAAGATGTCTGCTCGACGGGTCGCCGGCCGAAAGCTCCATCCGGCCGCGCGCGAGAAATCCCTGCAAGGTCGTGGCGGAGACCCCGGCCTCGCGAAGCTGCTCGGCAGCCCGCGAGGTGGGCGCGAAGCCCTCGACGGCGTAGCCGGCCGACTGCGCTCCCTCGCGGATGGCAAACAGCGCACCGGTCTTGCCCACGCCTGCATAGCCCTGAATCGCTTGAATACGGTCGGTAGAGGTGAGCACCTGTTCGACGGCGGCCTGCTGGCCGCGGTTGAGGTGCGGATGCGATGCGGCAATCTGCGACGCCGCGAAGCGGGAGAGCATCGGCTCCGCATGGCCCTGCCCCGTGCGCATCGCTTGGACGATTTCTCTTTCCATCGCCATCATCCGGTCGGTGGTGATCTGGCGGGCCGAGGCAAGCGGAGCGTGCTCTACAGCTACAAACTCGCCCTGCGACAGGCGCGAAGCGATAGCGTGCCGCACTTCGGCATAGGGCACTTCGCCCATGCCGCGCCGGAGGGCATCGCGAAACAGGAGCCGCTCATCGACAACGGCCTCGCGTTCGTAAAGACGGTCGCGGGCGAAGCTGACCGCCTGGTGCGCAAGCTCACCCGGAGATTTCTTCTCCGACGGGTGCGTTTGTTGCGCGTGTTCCCGTTCCCGCGCCGCAGCGACAACTTGTTGCGGCTGGTTGCCGAACTGGGCGGCAAGCCGCTGGTGGGCCGCTAGCGTCGCTTCCGGCCCCACTATTTGTTTTTTGTCCCGCGTGGCGTGCGCGGCGATCTGAGCAGCGGCCTTGCTCTCGATGCCGATCTTCTCCATGTACTCGCGGATCTGCTGGCTGCGCGGACTCGATGCGTCGAGATATTCCTGCGTGTAGCCTTTGATCTCAGGGGCGCCGCTACGGCCGGGCTGAGGCTCGTAGCCGAGGCGGGTCAGCCGGTACATCAGCTCCGATTGGTAGACCGCGGTAGCGAACTGCCGCGACTGAAACAGCGGGCGCTCCTGAAGCGCCCGCGGCTGTCCGTTATCGCGCTCCGTCATATTGAAGATTACCGCGTGGGTATGGAGCTGAGGCGCGGCGTAACCTTCGACCGGGCGGGCGGTATCGTGCTCGAATTTGGCGGCCACGAACTGTCCAGTCCGCTCTGCAGGGTGGTTGCCTCCAATGCGGGCATGGGTGTAATGCTCCAGCTCTCTGAGCGCAACCGTGACCGCCTCCCGGTGGGCGACACGCACCCGGTAGTCACCTCCGACCAGCGCGGTCAGGGACACGGACTTCGGTGCAGAGAAGGTTGCGTCCCAGCCCGTGCGGTGTTCCATGCTGGTGACGGTCTTCCCCTGCTCATCCTTATATTGGTGGGCGGCGCGATGCTGGACAAGCTGCTCGCCTGTCGATGGATGCTGCCCCTGGCTTAGCCGGGCAAACTCCTCAGCTCCCACGCCTCCGGCGAGGCCGAACTTTTCGGCCAGCCTGCCTTGCCATTCGCCGCCGACGGTCTGTTCCTGGCTCCAATAGTTCTGCTCTTTGGCCGTGAACTCTTTGGCATGGTAGGTCTGCGCCTGGCCCGCCGAGAGTGCGCTGGAGATGGTCAGCATGGTCACGCCACCTGCATTCCGAGATCGTTGCCCGTCGATTGTTCGACAACGGCGGAAGTCTGGGTTTCTTCGGTCTCCGGCGCAGCAGCGGCTGGCCCCTCGGGTGTCTCGGGCGCACGCTTGCGCCGGATAAAGTCGGGATACTTGTCTTCGAGCTTCACGAACGGAATCGAGAAGTTGGCCACATAATTCCCGTGCTTCAGGTAGGCGCTCAGGTCTACGAGCCCCTGAATCTCAGAAGGCATGACCAGAGGCTCGCGTACTCTTTCGAGAGTGAAATTCTTGCCGTGCGCGCCGCCCTCGTAGTGGGTCTCCCGTAGCCGCTCGATCTCCACCTCGCCGATGTTGTCCGAAATCCACTTGGCCGCCCGCGGCTCATCGGTGCGGAAAAAGATCTTGGTGGCGGGCTGCGAAAGCATGGCTTCGGCATCGTTTCCGTACCGCGTCTCAAGCTGGCTGCGCCCCTGAAAACCCAACACAACTGGGTTTTCGCTCTTTCTATTTTCGGTCAGCGCGGTATGGAGCTGCGGTAGCTTCTGCAATGTGGCAAGCTCGTCGATCAGGAACCACACACGCTTCTGATCGGGCCGGCGAGTCGAGAGCAGGTGCATCACCAGCATGTCGAGCCAGACGCAGTGCAGAGGCCGGATGGCCTTGCGCGTGGTCGTGTTCGAGGTGAGAAATATCCATCCTTTTCGGTTTTCCGCCCACGCTCTGGCGGTCCATTCCGCTACCGGATGGTCGGCAACCGTAGGGAGCATCCGCAGCGTGTTGGAGATCTTATTCAGCGAACTCAGGACGCCCGCCCGCTGCGGCACCGCCGTCTGGTCTACCAGGACCGCGTATTCTGTATCCCTGAGCTTGGCCTCGATCGCGTGTTTGGTCGCCATCCACTCGACCAGATCCTCGGGCCGCGGCTTGGGACGACGGCTGATGAGGTAGGCGAAGATTTTCTGCGGGCTGTCGATGAAAAACTCGTTCTGGGTCTTGTCCGGCTGATAAAACGACTCGGCCAGGGTCAGCGCCTCCGGCTCGTCCTCCACCTCGTCGGCGGGATTCCAGTATGGCATCCGCGCGTCCTGGGGATTGAGAATGATGTCCCCGCGCACCTCGTTATAAAATTGCCGGATGAACTCGCCGGCCGGGTCATATATGACCGCGCACTCGCCCCGTTCCTGAACACGGAACGCGAGCTGGCGGATTACGCTGGTCTTGCCCGAACCTGTGTCTCCGATAGCGAGAATATGCTGATTCTCGGCTCTGGCCGGAATGCGCAACAGGGCGGGAATATCTTCGGTCTGGATGCCGATGCCGTCGCCCTGGATGGCGGCATTGAACTGCTTGGCGTTGACTAGGTACGGGCCTTTCAGCCGGCGGCCGTAGCGCAACTCCTTGCGGCGCTGGATGTCTTTGGGCAGCGCGAACGGCAGGCCAAGCAACAGAGCGAGGACGCCAAAGTAAACCTGCATCGAGAACAGCGGCCACACCCCGGCTCCCGCGTAAACATACTGGCTCAGGAACCGATGAACGGCTCCGGCCGCATAGACCCGCTCCGTCTCCCGAACCAGCGCGCGTTCGCCTTCCTTCGCCGCCTTGTCGCTGACCGCAATCGGCAGCGGCTTGCCGGAGGCCTGCGGAGTTTCCCCCGCCTTTACGTCATCGGGAAGGGCCAGACGGGATCGCCTCCCATCGCCAACATAGAGAAGCTGAAACCTCGCCGATGGGCGGATGGTCATTTCCGAGCGCAGGTAGTACGGCAGGTAGTACCGCTCCAAAGGACCGAGACCGAAACTGAAGCGCACATAAACGAGAAATGCCGTGAAAACGAGCGCTAGAAACGCAGCTCCCCAGGTGTAATAGAAGCCGCGCGGCGGCCAGATGATCGATTCCTTGCGTCCCCATCTCTGTTCGGTTGCCATGACTACTTTTCCTCCTGTCCGAGCCGCTGTGCGAGCAGTTCTTTCGCTCGCTTCACCTTGCCCGCCTGCACGCTGCGAACAATCTCCTGGTATTGCTCCGGGCTGATCTGCCGCCCCTGAAGGAGCGGAGAAAAGAAGCCCATGAGCAGCATCTGCAGGCCGACCAGCTCGGTGAACACATGCGCGGAGAGCCGGTCTTGATCGGCGTGTTCCATGCGCTGAAGCAATTGGTCGCGGGCCCAGTCGCCAACTGTCATTCCTCTCGACCATGCTTGCTTTTCGAGAGCGGCATATTCCGTCTCACTTAAGCGAGCGGATAGGATGCGGTTACGCACTGAAGGGCGCCTCAATCCGTAGTTCGGCAACTGCGGGGTAACCGTATCACCCATAGCCTTCTCCTTTGGGCTCCGTTTTCGAACGTAAACGCCGTATACGGCGATTTCGCTAAGTACCTCAAAATAGCAACGTAGACACTCGTATACGAGCGTTTACGAACGTGTACCCTTGCAGGGATCAAGTGTCGAAAATACATCCGGTGCGCAGCACCGAACCGATAATCCGGCAGATACCATTAGCTCCGAGGGCGCGCATCATGGGCGGACCCCGATGACTTGGCAGCCTTCGCAGCGCCGTTGGCAGGCTCGGCAGAGGAACCATTCTGACCGAGACGCCGGACGCGGAGAGTCGGTGAGACACGAGCGGCCTCGGGGGTTCTCAGAAAGTCCTGGAAGTCGCGATCTTTCGAGAAGACATAGGCCAGCGCTTTGTCCACGACTTCATCGGCCGGAGCGTGCAGGAACGCGGCGTACTGATCGACCAAAGTCGCGGTCGATTCTTCGAGCCGGACGGTGGCATTGACGTGGGTGGTTTGGACGATCTCAAGCAACGGCATATTTGGGCTCCTTGGGGGTGGGATTCGGGTGGCCTTCGAGGACCTGCATGTGGCGCTCGGCAGCCCGGAGAATTTCTAACGGCATAGACTTCGCAGGCGGCGCTCGAAAGGTCGAAACGGCGGCGGCATTCCAGCACCGTGAGAACGTCGCCGATGGGGGCGCCTTCGGACAGCCAGAGGCAAGCCGAAGCGAGGTCCATAACATGGCCCGCGGCGCGGGGGTTTCCAGGGTGCCGGGCGGCGATTTCACGAGTCAGTTTGCCTGGGTCGATACCGGCCCGGAGGGCGGCGAGAATCCGGGCGACTTCGCTGGCCGAAACGACCCTATTTGGGGTGGACTTCAGCATGGGATCACCTCTGTGGCGGCGGGTTCCTCGGCCCGGAAGACATACTCCATCTGGAACTGTTGTGTACGGCGGTCGTAGTCGTCCACGCGGAGCACTTCGCGGATCGCGCGGCGGCCCGGCTGCCGCGCAACATGGACGACGTAATCGACCGCATCGCCGATCTCAGCTTCCACATCCGCGTAGCTCAACTGCGGGTGACTGTGCAGAACGAGATTGGCGAAGCGCCGGAGCGCCTTTGCTGCCGAGTTCGCGTGGATCGTAGCCAGTGAGCCGGAGTGCCCGGTGTTGAGCGAGTCAAGCAGAGTCCGTGCCTCAGTCCCGCGAACTTCACCGACGATGATCCGGTCGGGCCGGCAGCGCAGGGCCGTTCTCAGCAGTTGCTCCATGGAGAGGGGCTTCTTGTAGGTATCGTTCTGGCCCTCGAAGCCGACGATGTTCGGCTTATGGATCAGAAGCTCCGCGGTGTCCTCGATCGTCACAATCCTTTCATCCTCGGGGATGGCCTGGGCGAGCACGTTCAGCAGGGTTGTCTTCCCGGTTCCTGTACCGCCGCTGATGAGCATCGTCCTGCCGATGCGAACCTGCTCCCACAGGAAGTACGCGAGCGGCTGCGTGAGCGTGGCGCGCGCGATGAGGTCATCGATCCTGAAATGGCGGCCGGTGAACTTGCGGATGGTGAGGCCGGGCCAGGGCTGGACCGCCGGGGGAATATAGCCGCACAGGCGGCTGCCGTCGGGGAGCCGGGCTTCCACTACAGGGTTGTCTTCGTCCAGCCGCTTGCCCAGGTTATTGGCGATCACTTCGAGGCCGGTGCGCAAGCTCGCGGGGTCGAAGGAAACATCCGGTTGCGCCAGCATCTCCCCGTCACGCTCGGCGTACCAGGTTCCATTAGGATTGCCCATGATCTCGCTCACGTCGTGATCGAGCAATAGTCCCTCGATGGGACGGAGAAACGGGCGCAGCAACTCGAAGCTCATCGCGTCCTTTCCGGCAGCGGAAGCCCAGCCCGAAGCCGAGCTTCCGGGATGAGGAAGAGGAGCGGCTCAGGCCGCGTCCTCCTCGGGG
>DAHVZZ010000125.1:0-1612 GCA_027323785.1 Acidobacterium sp.
GGCACCTCCTGATTGCTCGGTTCGACGGTCTCAGCTTCGGGCGTGGTGTGGGGTTGGAGCTGGCCGCGGCGGAGCTGGCGGCGCTTCATCAACAGGAAGAAGACGGGGACGAGGATGAGGACGTGGATGGTGGAGGTGATCATGCCGCCGACGATGGGCGTGGCGATGGGCTTCATGACGTCGGAGCCGATGCCGGTTTCCCAGAGGATCGGGGCGAGCGAGAGGATGACGGCGGTGACGGTCATGAGCTTGGGGCGGAGGCGCTGGACGGCTCCTTCGACGGTGGCCTGGAGGAGGTCGTCCGGGGTGAGCGGGCGGGCCTGAGCGCGGGCCAGGGCGAGATGGCGGTCGAGCGCTTCGTGGAGATAGACGACCATGACGACGCCGGTTTCCACGGCGATTCCGAAGAGAGCGATGTAGCCGACCCAGACGGCGACGCTGAAGTTGTAGCCGAGGATCCATTGCAGGAGGAGTCCGCCGGACATGGCGTAGAGGGTGGGAAAGATGAGGACGGCGGCCTCGGCTGCGGATTTGAAGACGAGATAGAGCAGAAGAAAGATGACGAAGAAGACGATGGGGAGGATGATCTCAAGCCGCTGTTTCGCGTGGACCTCGAATTCATACTCGCCGGCCCAGCGCCAGGTGTAGCCGGCGGGGAGGGCCACGTGCTGGTGAAGGAGGCGGGTGGCCTGCTGCACGAATCCGCCGTAGTTGTGGTTTTTGAGGGTGAGGTAGAGGTAGCCGGTGAGGGCGCCGTCCTCGTCGCGGATCATGGCGGGGCCGCGGGAGTAGAAGACGCGGGCGACTTCGCCGATGGGGATTTGGGCTCCGGTGGGGGTGGGGATGAGGATTTGCGAGATGGCGGCGGGGTCGTCGCGGAAGTCGCGCTGGTAACGGACGGAGATGGGGAAGCGCTGGCGCCCCTGGATGTTCTGGGCGATGTCCACGCCGCCGATTTCAGAGGCGATGACGTTCTGGACGTCGGCGACGGTGAGGCCGTAGCGTGCGGCGACGGGGCGGTTGACGCGGATGTTGAGGTAGAAGCCCTGGGAGACGCGCTCGGCATAGGCGGAGGTGGTTTGGGGCATGGCGGAGAGAACCTGCTGCATCTGCGCGCCGATTTGCTGGATGCGGTCGAGGCTAGGGCCCTGAATTTTGATGCCGATGGGAGTGCGGATTCCGGTCATCTCCATGTCCAGACGGCCGGCGACGGGCATGGTCCAGGAGTTGGTGACACCGGGGAACTGGAGTTTGGCGTCCATGGCGGCGATGAGCTTGTCGTAAGTCATGCCGGGACGCCACTGGGAGCGGGGCCGCAGCATGATGGTGGTGTCGAACATGCTGACCGGAGCGTTGTCAGTGGCGGAGTCGGAGCGGCCGACGGTGCCGAAGACGGTAGCGACTTCCGGGAAGGAGCGGATGATCTGGTCCTGCTTCTGCATGAGGGAGGCAGCCTCAGGCAGGGAGATGCCGGGGAGCGCGGCGGGCATGTAGAGGGCTGAGCCTTCATAGAGCGCCGGCATGAACTGGCTTCCGATGCGGAAGAAAAGCGGTACGGTGGCGGCGAGGAAGGCGAGGTTGAGGACGACGACCAGCTTCCAGTGGTGGAGGC
>DAHVZZ010000135.1:0-3337 GCA_027323785.1 Acidobacterium sp.
CCAACCCAGAATAACCCGCCATAACAGCGCCTCCCAAAACGCCGAGGGGTTTTCTGGCTGTGTCTGCGGGTTTCTTTGCATGGTCATGCGCTCCTCAGTGCCATTCTGACTACCTTACTGTTCGCCTCACGCTTGGCGCCCATTAAGGCGTTCCCATAGACATTCATCGTTGTCGAGATCTGGGCGTGCCGCATCAGCTGTCGTCCAGCCAGGAACGGTAGGTATGGCGGAAGGTATGCCATCCTTTACCATCGTACTTCCCAGCTGCTTCCCGTCGTTCTTCATGAATGGGCAGGCGTTTGCCATTCGGCGTTAGACTATCCTGCTCACACCAGATGCCGATACCCGCCCCGCAGTTTGGACACTCCACCAGGCAGCATCCAGTCGGACGGATATAGTCCTGCTGAACAGGGACCGTGTGGTAGTGTTGTCCGGTGACCGGGCTGGTGAAGACCAGCTCTGACCCCATAAATGGGGTTTTTCCCGCCGCCAGAGCCTTCCAGTTTTCCTCTTCGGACTTGTATTTCCAGCCCAAGAGGATCGCCGCGAAATCGGGATCGAGAGGAAGATCGTCCTCCGAGTATTCCGTCTTTACGATCTTCACACGACCGTGGACGACTGCCCGGACGACTCTCATGCTCAGGTTCTCGAAGTCGATGTCCCGCCATTCGAGCGCCAGTACCTCCTCGGCCCTGAGGCCGGCGCACTGCGCCACTACCACCATCGTGCGGTAGGGCTGCGGCAGCAGTTCGAGGATTTGGTAAAACTGCTCGACGGTGAGGACGATTGGCTTCTTCTGGCGTTTACTGATCCCTTTGATCTCTACCAGTTGCATCGGATTCCGCTGCCACTCGACCATCTCCCACAGCATAGCTTTCTCATACAACCGGTGCATCAGGGTCTTGACGTGTCCTTTGGTCTTCGGGGCGGCGTCCATCTTCTTCAGCCATTCCTGGATCTGAACCGGTTTGATCCGAGTGATGCGGGTGCTACCCCACTTCGCACGAATCTGCTTGATAACGCTCAGATATGAGCTTGCAGTTGAGTAGCTCAGTTCCCCTACGAGGCCGCTTCGATCACCAGGACGAAGCTCCTTGATTTCAAGCAGCTTCTCTTCCTCGACGAAACGATCCAGCAAGGCGTTGAAGGTCGGCTCCAGAATGGCTTGGGTTGGATTTTCCGGGTTGAGTTTGAGCACAAAGGCCTCCAGATGCCGCGCTGCAGCGACCTGCGAGGGGCACCCGCTGGATCATATTTCCTGGCCACCGTGCGGGAAAGTGATAACGGGACATACTACTATCCGCTGAATGTGCAGGGGCATTAACGACTCACGGGTATTTCGGATAGGCATTCAGCGTTCAGAAGTCAGATCCACCTCGGAAATTCTTCAAAGATCACGGTAGCCGACAAACCGACCCTGTCGATGAGTGCCTCGGCCTGTTAGCAACCTTTGACTGTTCAGGCCGCGGAAGGTCGTTGGGACCTGCCGGGCTTAGACCGAAGCCGACTGGGTGGGCAAGATCCTATGTCCTGGCTCAGCTGCGAACATGCCAGAAGGATGACGCACTCTCATCGGAATCTTACCGGTTTGTCTCTTCATCTAAGGAAAACCCGGTAAGAGGAGTTTTCGCTCATGAAGACAGCACTGATTGTTGGAGTTTCGGGTATCGTTGGCGGCAATCTCGCTGAGCTGCTGGTCGGCACGGGAGAGTGGTCTGTTTATGGACTGGCACGTCGCCCTGGAAATCGAACGGGCGTGACCCCGATCGCTGCCGATCTTCAAGACCCGCGGGCTCTTGCTCTGGCGCTACAGACCGCCAAACCCACTCACATTTTTCTCGCGGCGTGGCTCAGGCAGGCTACTGAAGCTCAGAACATCTTGGTTAACGCTGGAATGACACGGCATGTACTAAATGCTGTCTCCAGAACCGGCACCGTTCAGCACGTGGGTCTGATTACCGGGCTGAAGCACTACCTGGGCCCTTTTGAGGCCTACGGTAAATGCACGCTACCAACAACGCCGTTTCGTGAGGAAGAGCCGCGCCTGGGTGTCGAAAACTTTTATTACGCGCAAGAAGATGAAGTCTTCGCGGCCGCTGCACGGGACGGATTTCGATGGACGGTCCACCGTCCGCACACGATAATCGGAAATGCAGTCGGCAATGCAATGAACATGGGAACGACACTCGCAGTCTATGCCAGCATCTGCAAAGAGCTAGGCAAACCCATGCGTTTCCCGGGATCATCGGTGCAATGGAACAGTTTGACCGATATGACAGATGCCCGCCTGCTGGCCAGGCATCTTCTTTGGGCAACGGAAACTCCAGCAGCATGGAATCAGGCCTTCAACGTGGTGAACGGGGATGTCTTCCGATGGAAGTGGATGTGGAAGCGCATTGCGGGTTGGTTCGGCGTTGAGGCAGAGCCGCTCGAAGGAGACGGCACACCTCTGGAGCGGCAACTAGCTGAAGCTTCTCCAGCGTGGAAACAAATCGCCTCGAAGTACCACCTGGCAGAAGACGATCTGAATGTGCTTGCTTCAGCCTGGCACACAGATGCTGACCTGGGAAGGCCAATCGAAGTGCTGACAGATATGTCCAGGAGCCGGAAGCTCGGGTTCACTGCTTATCAGGCAACGGACGAAAGCTTTTTTGACCTCTTTCAACGCCTGAGAGCGGACAGGCTGATCCCATAAGCACTTGAAGTTCGCATGATCCCCATCAACGCGCCTCAGTCCAACAGGCGCTTCCGAACCGGCGCCGGATCTCGGTGAGCGCAAAATCGCCAACTAGCTCACCGACCGAAGACTGGTTTCCGGGCGAGTGACCGACAATGCCGAAAGGTGCCGGAAATTCATAATACGGAGGACTACCGCAATTCCTGGGCGACCTGGACCGCTTTGCTTAGCTGATTATCTCGCTCATAAAGTGCTTCTTCGTAGGACCAGTCCACAGGCACATCAGGGGTGATTCCCTTGCCCTCGATGCGATTCCCCCTCCAACTCACGTATGCGCCAATCGGAATCACGATTCGGTAATCGTGACCGTGGGAGAAAACTGAGGATGTTTGATTCGCTTGAGGAACTTGCCCGCAGGCTCGCGGCAACGGGCTACTTCATCGATCCCGTGATGGTGAAGGTCGTCTATCTGGCCGCGAAGCTCCAGAAGCCTCTCCTGCTTGAGGGGCCTGCGGGGTCCGGGAAGACGCAACTTGCAATCTCAGTTGCCGCGGCTGCGAACACGCATGTTGAGCGGCTCCAGTGCTATCGCGGCGTGACCGAGGATATAGTCCTGCTGGACGGGAGCCGTGTGGAAGTGCCGCCCGGTGGGATGCGCGA
>DAHVZZ010000136.1:0-2582 GCA_027323785.1 Acidobacterium sp.
CGAGACGCTGGCTCCGGGCAAGGACAAGGGCTGGGGGCGTGTGGGACCGGCCGGGGCCGGGCACTTTGTGAAGATGATCCACAACGGCATCGAGTACGGAATGATGCAGGCGTATGCCGAGGGTTTCGCGATCATGAAGGAGAAGAAGGAGCTGAACCTGGATCTGGCGCAGTGCGCGGAGATCTGGCGCTTCGGCAGCGTGGTGCGGTCGTGGCTGCTGGATCTGACGGCGGACGCGCTGCATAAGAATCCGGAGCTGGACGGGCTGGAAGCGTACGTGGCGGAGTCGGGCGAGGGCCGGTGGACGGTGTTCGAGGCGATCAATCTGAATGTGGCGGCGCCGGTGATCACGGAGTCGCTGCTGCGGAGGATTCGCAGCCGTGAGGAGAACAATTTCTCCGACCGGATGCTGGCGATCATGCGGA
The DNA here is from genome assembly GCA_027323785.1 of Acidobacterium sp. Lineage (GTDB taxonomy): Bacteria > Acidobacteriota > Terriglobia > Terriglobales > Acidobacteriaceae > Palsa-343. The sequence goes on from DAHVZZ010000136.1 coordinate 426, forward strand.
ACCAGTTCGGCGGGCACGCGGTGAAGACCGAGCCGAAGGCATAGCCGTAAAAGGCGCCGGCAGCGGCGCGCGGACAGGACCCAAACAGAAGGAGCCTCGGGCGAGGCGACTTCTGAAAGGAAGAAGTATGGCAACGACGGAACTGAGAATATCGCCTGAGGATGTGCAGCAGGCGGCCGCCCAGGCAAAGGAACGGATACCGGAGCCGGGAGTGGTAGTGATCTTTGGGGCGTCGGGCGACCTGACCAAGCGCAAGCTGCTGCCGGCGCTGTTCCATCTGGAGCAGGCGGGACTGCTGCCGCAGCAGATACGGATTGTAGGGGTGGCGCGGCGCGATCTGGGGAATACGTTCGCCGAGGACATGCGGCAGGGCATCGTCGAGTTCGGCGGGGTGCAGGACGGGGAAGAGAAGCTGGACGAGTTTATCGGCAAGGTGAGCTACCACGCGATGAACTTCGACGACAGCGAGGGCTACGCGCGGCTGAAGGAGATGCTGGAAGGATACGACCGGGAGGCGGGCACGCGCGGGAACCGGCTGTTCTATCTGGCGACGGCTCCGGAGTATTTCGCCGACATTGTGCACCGGCTGGGCGCGCACGGGATGGCGAAGCCGGAGACGGGCACGGTGCGGGTGGTGATCGAGAAGCCGTTCGGGCACGATGTGGAGAGCGCGCGGGAGCTGAACGACGACGTGAACACGGTGTTCGACGAAGGGCAGATCTTCCGCATCGACCATTATCTGGGCAAGGAGACGGTGCAGAACGTGCTGGTGTTCCGGTTCGGCAACGGGATTTTCGAGCCGGTGTGGAATCGTAACTATGTTGAGCACGTACAGATCACGGCGGCGGAGAGCATCGGGATCGAGGGGCGGGGGCCGTTCTACGAGAAGGCCGGAGCGCTGCGGGACGTGATGCAGAACCACATGATGGAGCTGCTGTCGTTTATTGCGATGGAGCCGCCGGCGAGCTTTGCGGCGGAGGCGGTGCGGCAGGAAAAGCTGAAGGTGTGGAAGTCGATCAAGCCGCTGAACATCTTCGACTGCGTGCGCGGGCAATACGGGCCGGGCACGGTGAACGGCGAGCGGGTGAAGGGCTACCGCGAAGAGGACCGGGTCGATCCGAAGTCGCAGACGGAGACGTATGCGGCAGTGCGGCTGGAGATCGACAACTAGAGGTGGGCGGGGGTTCCGTTCTATCTGCGGGCGGGCAAGCGGCTGGCGAAGCGGGTGACGGAGATTACGATCCAGTTCCGGCAGGCGCCGACGATGCTGTTCAGCGAGCACATGCACGGGCCATGTTCGGATATCGAGCCGAACATTATCACGATGCGGATTCAGCCGGACGAGGGAATCTCGCTGCGTTTTGGGGCCAAGGTGCCGGGGCCGCAGATGTCGGTGTGTCCGGTGGTGATGAACTTCAGCTACGCGCAGGCGTTCGGGGCGTCGTCGGCGAACGGATACGAGCGGTTGCTGCTGGATGCGATGCTGGGAGATGCGACGCTGTTCGCGCATCGCGACGGGGTGGAGGCGACGTGGGGGCTGTTTACGCCGGTGCTGGAAGCCTGGGCGAACAAGTATCCGCAGACGTTCTCCAATTACGAAGCGGGATCGTGGGGGCCGCACTGCGGCGACGAGCTGGTGGCGCGCGACGGCTACCGGTGGCATAAGCTGTAGGATTGGCAGGGCGCGCAGCGCCGGGACGGGACGATGGCAAAGAAGACGCAGGTGGAGTATCGCGTTTACAGGGACGATGAGGCGCTGGTGCGGGCGACCGCGGAGCGCTTTGCGAGCGGCATCCGCGCGGCGGTGGCGGCGCGGGGAGTGGCGAGGATCGCAATATCGGGCGGGGGCAGCCCGAAGCCGGTGTTTGCCCTGATGGCGACGGAGCCGTACCGGACGCAGATTCCGTGGGAGCGGCTGTGGGTGTTCTGGGTGGACGACCGGTGTGTGCCGCCATCGAGCGAGGAGAGCAACTACGGCGCGGCGAAGAGGCTGCTGCTGGACAAGGTTCCGCTACCGGCCGATCACGTGATCCGGATCGAGGGCGAGCTGGATCCGGAAGAGGCGGCGGCGCGGTACGAGTCGGCGATTCGCGGGCACTTTCGGCTGGAAGGCGCGGAGGGGCCGGTGTTCGACGTGCTGCAGCTGGGCATGGGCGA
>DAHVZZ010000152.1:0-7449 GCA_027323785.1 Acidobacterium sp.
CTTCATAGCCACTGGAATCGGTGATTCCTCTTCGGCCCGGAAGGCTCAGCAGGCAGGCTCCCGTTTCGGCAAAAGGAGGCGCGAGCGCCACGTGCTGCTGCCACTGGAGGAATCGATCGACATCCAGCCGGTTGCGGATCCTCTCAGAAATGCAGACCACCGATTCGCCGGTACGCAGCGACACGGTCCGGGCAAACTCGAGTCCGGACTGAGGAAGCTCGACCGTGAAGTTCCACTCCGCGTGTTCAGGATTGCCTGCGGCTGCGGCCTCCCATCGCCGAATTCCGGCCTCGCCGTGCAGCACAACGCCCGCCTGCGCCTCTTCCGCGGAGGGCATGCCGAAGCTGCCGAGGCAAAGGCTGTGCCCGGCAATCGCGCTCAGCAGCTTCCCCGTCACCCGCGGCCCATATGCTGCTTCGTCGCGCGGCTCCCAGGAGCACACCGGATCGCGCGATTCCCATTGCGGTATCCAGAAAGGATTCATCGGTGCGGCGTCATGAAAATGCAGATCGACGATCTGTCCTCCGCCGCTCAGGTGCGTCAGTTCAACCTGGTCGTTGGCCAGCACGCAGGCTTCGCGTCCGCGCCACCGTGTACGACGAGCTTCCACACCAGACCGGCTCATGCCACCGGCCTCACCGCGCCTCGACGGGTCGCGGTCACCAGCGCTACGGAATTCCGCAACCGCATTGGCGGACCTCCTGTGCAGCAGCGTAGCAGCGCGATGTTCGTATTTCAATCAAACGATCATCATTCATGGACCCTGTAAGGCATTTCGCAATTGATGACAATGTCTATCTGCATTATTCGATCATCCGCCTTGACATTCCCGCTCTGGAATCGTATACGGGGAATTGGCTGCTGCCTCCTCATTCCATTCATGAAAACCCAAATTGAAATCGTAGCTGACGACGGCAATCTTTGCGGCGAGGGTCCCCTGTGGGACGCAACTGAGCAGGCGCTCTACTGGACGGATATCACAGGTCACCGCTTCTTCCGCTATCTGTGGCGGGAACGGCGACGTGAGGTTCTGAGCGACGGCTTCGAGGTCGGCGGTTTCTGCCGCCAGCAGAGCGGCGGTTTCGTGGTGACCGGCAACCAGGGTATCTGGCTGTGGTCGCCCGGCGAGCCGCCTGCGCTGCTGGCCCGGCAGGCGGAAGGCCAGGAGTGCGTCATGAACGACTGCGCGGCCGACCGGTGCGGCCGGGTCTACTCGGGCTCCTGGCATCTGGACGAAGACGGCCGTTCCGCACCCAGCTTTCTCTTTTGCGTCGATACCGATGGCTCCGTCCGCATTGTGGATGAGGATGTTTGTTTTTCCAACGGTCTCGCCTTCTCTCCAGCCGGTGACACGCTGTACTTTTCCGACACCGTGGCGCGCTGCATTTATGCCTATGACTGGCGCGCGACGGACGGCACGCTGAGCCGGCGCCGCGTTTTTGCATACATCGACCGCGCCGAGGGAATTCCCGACGGGCTCGCAGTCGACGCCGACGGGTTCCTCTGGTGCGCGCACTGGTTCGGAGGCTGTGTCACCCGTTACGATCCCGATGGGCGGCGCGAGCGCCGCATTGATCTGCCGGCGGCGCAGACCTCGTCGCTCTGTTTCGGAGGACCCGATCTGGACGAGATTTACGTCACCTCTGCCGCCCGAAGCAACGCCGAAGTCCTGGCCCCGGAGGGCTACGATCCGCGAAGCATATTTCTCGGCGGCCCTCTCTATCGTCTGCGCGCCGGAATACGCGGCATGCTGAAGCATCGTTCGCGGATCGCGCCACCCGGTTCGGGGCCGCAGGCCGCTGGGAGGGAATCATGAAGGAAACCTGGCGCTGGTTTGGTCCGGAGGATCCGGTCCCTTTGCACTACGCTGCCCAGGCCGGCGCCACGGGGATCGTCTCGGCGCTGCACCACCTGTATCGTGGAGAAGCATGGCCGCTCGAAGAGGTGTGCAGACGCAGAGATGCGATCGCCGCCGCCGGCCTGGACTGGTCCGTGGTGGAAAGCATCCCCATGCACAATTCCATCAAGCTGCGCAGCGGAGCCTGGCGTCAATACACCGGCTGGTGGATCGATTCCATGGCCGCCATTGCCCGCGCCGGAATCAGAGTCATCTGTTACAACTTCATGCCGGTGGTGGACTGGGTTCGCACGGACATCGCATGGCGGCTTCCTTCCACCGGCTTTGCCGTGCGCTTCGATGCCCTCGATTTTGCCGCCTACGATTTGTTCATCCTCCGGCGCCGGGATGCCGAAGCTGACTACTCTCCCGATCGCCTGACCGCCGCGCGCGATCGCTTCAACCAGATGACGCCCGCGTTCATTGACCGGCTGGAACGCACGCTGATTGCCGGCCTCTCCGCTTCGGAATCCTCTTATGACCGCGAGTCCATGCGCACTGCCATCGCGCAGTACGACGGCATGACGGCCGACGACCTGCGCTCGAATCTGATCGCCTTCCTTCGCGAGGTGACCCCTGTGGCCGAGGAACTGGGCATTCGGCTGGCCATTCACCCCGACGATCCTCCGTGGCCGCTCTATGGACTGCCGCGGATTGTCTCGACCGGCGACGACCTGCGCCGTATCCTGGCCGGATACGATTCGCCTGCCAGCGGCCTCACGTTCTGCGTCGGCTCGCTGGGTTCCCGCGCCGACAACGACCTGCTCGCCATGGTTCGTGAATTCGGCTCGCGCATTCACTTTGTCCACCTTCGCCAGGTGCGCCGTGAAGACGATGGCTCCTTCCACGAATCCGAACATCTCTCCGGCAGTTCCGATATGATCGGCGTCATCCGCGCGGTACTCGAAGAAGAATGCAGCCGCGCCGCGCATAGTCGGTCGGACTGGGAGATTCCCATGCGCCCGGATCACGGCCACCAGCTCGGCGACGACATTGGCAAGCCCGGCAATGCCAGCTACTCGTTTGTGGGACGCCTGAAGGGACTGGCCGAATTGCGCGGGGCCATTCGCGGCCTGCAGTATGCCGTGCCGCAACTGAACCCGCAGCCCGCCTCGTCATCGGCGCCTGCAGAAGGCGGAACACCATGTATGAATTTGAAGGAAAAGCCGCTCTCGTAACCGGCACCACTGGCATCGGCCGGGCCATTGCCCTGCGCCTTGCCGAAGGCGGAGCCCGCGTTCTCGCCGGCGGCATCGACGACGCAGCCAATCGCGAGCTCTCCGGCGATGCGCAGCGGGGCGGCCTTGCCGTGCGCGCCGAACACACCGATGTCTCCGACCCCCAGTCCGTTGCGAGGCTGGTTGAGTCGGCCGTTCGCCACCTCGGCGGCATCGACATCCTCGTCTGCGCCGCCGCTGTTCACCCCTTTGGAACCGTCCTTGAAACCGAGCCGGAAACCTGGAACCGCTGCATGGCGGTCAATGTGGGCGGCGTGTATCTTCTTGCCCGCGCCGTGATTCCGGAGATGCGCAGGCGAGGCGGAGGCGCCATCGTCAATCTCGCCTCCGTGCAGGGCTATGCCTGCCAGGCCGGCGTCGCCGCGTATGTCGCCTCCAAAGGAGCCATTCACAGCTTCACCCGCGCCCTCGCTCTTGAACATGCCGCGGATCGCATTCGAGTAAACTCCGTCAGCCCCGGCTCCGTGAACACGCCCATGCTGGCGCGCTCCGCCGAGCACTTTTCTCCGGGCGCCCCGGTGGAAGTGACGTTTTCACGCTTCGGCGCAGCCCACCCGCTCGGACGCATCGCCACCCCGGAGGAAGTTGCGGAAGTCGCGGCCTTTCTGGCTTCAGAGAAGGCGGCCTTCTGCACGGGCAGCGATTTTGTCGTCGATGGAGGCCTGCTGGCCGGGCTGGGCGTCCGCTGAAGCAGTCTCAAAGCACTCCAGACCGGTCGGCGCGACGGAAATGGCAAGCCGGATCGACGCTGATTACCTCCGATCGATCCGTGCAAACTTTCGTTTGCCGACGAACCAATCGTTTTGATATTCTTTTTGCGGATAAAGAGTCGCTTGTCTGCCTACAAATGACCCCACCGCCATCCCAGCCGCTGGCGGATTCCCGGGCTTTGTGTACCTCTGGCAGGCACGCTGGGACTGTGTGCGGCTCCATGGATCGCCTTCGATGAAGATTCTGGCCGTAGACATGGGAGGGACTCACGCCACCTGCGCCGTAGCGGAGGGGAGCCGGATTCTGGCCCGCGAGTCCATCTCTCTTTCCAGCTCGCTGTCAATGGCAGCCGCACTTTCCGCTATCGAAGGACCGCTTATGCGGCTGGCAAATGCCCACGGCGGCCAGGCCATCGGTCTCGGGTTCTGCGGCCTCGTCGACTCGCGAAATGCGCGGATCGCTTCCACCAACGGGAAATATTCTGATGGCCCCAATCTCGATCTCTCCCGCTGGGCCATGAGTCGTTTCGGGCTGCCGCTGCGGGTGGAAAACGACGCTCGTCTCGCTCTGCTGGGCGAATGCTATGCCGGAGCAGCCCAGGGGGAAACCGACGTGGTCATGTTCACCCTGGGCACCGGCATCGGTGGCGTAGCCATGATGGGAGGCCGTCTGCTGCGCGGTAAGCATGAGCAGGCCGGCGTTCTTGCGGGTCACGTTCCGGTTACGCTTCACGGCCGCCGCTGTACCTGCGGCGCGGTCGGCTGCGCCGAATCGGAAGCCTCGGGATGGGCGCTGCCACTGGTGGCGCGCGACTGGCCGGGCTTTGCCTCCAGCGCTCTTGCTTCCGGCCCGATCAATTTTGAGAATCTCTTTGCCTGCGCGGCTTCCGGCGATCCCGTATCGCGCCAGCTTGTCGACCGCTGCCTGAACGTGTGGGCAGCCGCCGCGGTCGCCGCCATTCACGCATTCGATCCGGAGCTGCTCGTCTATGGCGGCGGCGTGATGAAAAGCGCAGACCTCATTCTCCCTTTCCTTGAGGATTACGTCTCCACGAACACCTGGACGCCCTGGGGAAAGGTCCGCGTTCGAGCCGCAGAGCTCGGTAACGACGCCGCTTTGCTGGGCGTCCTCCCCCTCTTTCAACAGGAGCATCCCTTTGTACGATAGGTTTCCATTTATCGCCGCCGGTACTCGCGACGAGTGCATCGAGGGCTGGTCTCGCATCAGCAAAGCGATCCATTCCCGGGCTACGCCGAACGCCACCATCGTGGTGGAATGTTATCCCGGTGTCTTTCTGGACGAAGTGCGTCGCGAGTTATTCGCGGCACTGCCCGGCGTCGAGTTCGTCTCGACAACCGATCTCCTTCGTCCGGCGGCCGAGATCGACCGCATGCTGGATCCAGTTTTGGGCGACGACCCCGTCTTCGGAAAGATGAACGCCATCGAACTTGAGGACTTCTTCGATCCGCAGCGGCTGGCATCGGCTCGGGACCGCGCCGCGCATCCCTCAGCCGCGACCGTCATTCTCGGGCCCGGCGCTTCGCTGGTCTGCGAGCAGCCTGACTTCCTCGTCTATGCGGACATGGCTCGCTGGGAGATCCAGATGCGCCAGCGCCGTAATGAAATCGGCAATCTCGGCTCAGAAAACTTCAGCGAGCGCGCTTCGCTCAAATACAAGCGCGCCTTTTTCGTGGACTGGCGCGCGGCCGATCGCCTGAAGGTGCGCCTGCTTGCCAAAATCGATCTGCTGCTGGATACCAATATTCCGAATCATCCCAAAGCGATTTCCGGAGAGGTCTTCCGCCGCAGCCTGGGCGCCGCGGTGCGCCGCCCCTTCCGCGTAGTTCCCTTTTTCGATCCAGGCCCCTGGGGCGGGCACTGGATGGAGCGCGTCTGCGGTGTTCCGCCGGGCGATGCCCCCAATCATGCGTGGTGCTTCGACTGCGTTCCCGAGGAGAACAGCCTGCTGCTTGGCTTCGACGACCTGCGCGTGGAAATCCCTTCCATCAACGTGGTCTTCGCTCATCCGGAACAGTTGCTCGGCAGGAACGTCTATGAGCGCTTCGGCGCTGAATTTCCGATCCGCTTCGATTTCCTCGATACCATGGACGGCGGCAATCTGTCCCTCCAGGTGCACCCGCTTACGTCCTACATCCGCGAGCATTTCGGCATGGACTACACCCAGGACGAGAGCTATTACATGCTCGATACCGAAGACGATGCCTGTGTCTACCTGGGCCTGAAGGAAGGCATTGACCGCGATGCCATGCTGCGCGATCTGGAGCGTGCCCAGGAGGGCGGCTTCGAGTTTCCCGTCGAACAGTATGTCAATCGCTTCCCCGCGCGCAAGCACGACCACTTCCTTATCCCCGCCGGGACCATTCACTGCTCGGGCAAGAACAGCATGGTGCTTGAAATCAGCGCCACGCCCTACATCTTTACGTTCAAGCTTTGGGACTGGGGCCGTCTCGGCCTGGATGGGCGTCCGCGCCCCATCCATCTTCGGCACGGCATCAGCAATATTCAGTGGGACCGCACCACGGAGTGGAGTCGTGATTCCCTCATCAACCGCGTCGAACCGCTCTCCGCCGGCGACGGCTGGCGCGCGGAGCGCACCGGCCTGCATGCACTCGAATTCATTGAGACGCGCCGTCACTGGTTCACCGGCGTCGTTCCCCACGACACCGAGGGAACGGTCCACATCCTCAATTTGGTGGAAGGGGATCAGGCGGTCGTCGAAAGCCCCTCAGGCGCATTCGAGCCTTTCCCCGTGCAGTTTGCGGAGACTTTCATCGTCCCCGCCGCCGTCGGCGCGTACACGATTCGCCCCAGCGGCAATCATCAGGGGCGCGAGTACGCCACCGTCCAGGCACGGGTAAGAATCTAAGAACCTGCTCGTCACATTAGCGCTGCCAGCGGGGTTTTGACGAACAGGCTCGGACGCACGCCGCAACCCACCCTCATCGGGACTGTATTTCCAACAACAGAAAAGGCAACGGGCGAGTGCCTCGGCACCCGCCCGTTGCTTTGTTTGCGGGGTTCTTCAGCTCAGAACATCACTTTGACCGCCAGCTGGACCTGCCGTGCCGTTCCCGTACCCACCTGCGAGGAATCCTCGTCGGCGATGGTCTGACCCGTCGTCCCGAAGTTCGGATTCCTGACGCAGCTGGCAGGAGCTGTCCCGGACGCCGGCGTAAAGGATGTGCAGATGCCACCGTCCGGGGTGGCGAAGTTGGGGTGATTCAGGATGTTGAAGATATCGGCACGGAACTGCAGCGCCTTGCCATGAGTCAGCGAGAAGTTCTTCATGCCGGAGAAATCCCACTGGAAGAAGTCCGGGCCCTCGAGACTGTTGCGCCCGACATTGCCGAGTGTGGATGGGTCGCCGGGAACCCCGTTAAAGTGCGATGGGATCTTATAGGCGTTCACATTGTAGCTGTGCGTAGCCCAGTTGATGCCGCCCGAACGCACTGGATTCCCTGTGTAATCCGGCCGCGTGAACAGCCCGAAGATGCCACTCTCGAGCGTGACGTTGACGGGAGCGCCCGACCTCGCCTGCACAATGCTCGACGTCTGCCATCCGTCCAGCGCTGCGCGCAGCAT
>DAHVZZ010000158.1:0-2473 GCA_027323785.1 Acidobacterium sp.
CCTGATACATGGCGGCATCGGCCTCGTTGAGCAGATCGTCGGCTGTGACGGAGTAGCGCTGGCCGGTGCTGGTGACGCCGCAACTGGCGGTCACGCAGACGTCAGCGGAGGAGAGCAGTCCGGAGGTTTCGCGGAGGGCGCGGCAGAGCTGATCGAGGATGGGCTGGGACTGGAGCAGACTGGTGTGCGGGAGGAGCAGGACGAATTCCTCGCCGCCGAAGCGGCCGACGATGTCGGTTTCGCGGAGGCGGGTAGCGAGGAGCTGGGCTATTTTTTTGAGGACGGTGTCGCCGGCGGAGTGGCCGTACTTATCATTGAGGGCCTTGAAGTGGTCGAGGTCGAGCATGGCGAGGGTGAGCTCTTCGTCGTAGCGGCGGCAGCGGGCCAGTTCGCGATCAAGGGCCTGTTCGAGGCCGCGGCGGTTGAGGACCGAGGTGAGGGAATCGACGATGCTTTGCTGGACGAGGTCCCATTCGAGGCGGGCGTGCATCATCCAGATGAAGGCGAGGGGGAGCAGGGAGACATTGACGATGTAGGTGACGGCGCTGACGAGGGCGAGGGTGGGTGTGGTGACGCTGGGATCGCCGTGGAGGATGAAGGCGACCCAGGCGCGGGCAAATTCGACGCCGACGAAGAAGACGAGGAAGCCGGCCATGAGCAGGCGCGGGGCGCGGGTGGGTTTTTCGGAGTGGCCCAGCAGGAGGTAAACGGTGATGACGCATTCGAGAGCGATGGTGAAGTCACCGAAGGCATCGCTGAGCACATGGCCGGGGATGCTGCTCCAGTGGAGGAAAAAGGGCAGCGCGGCGAGGAGGATGAGGAAGGAGAGCCAGCCGGATTTCTTTGGGCGGTGGTCGAAGAAGAGGATGGTGACATTAAGGATGGCGTAGGAGAGGGGGATCATCTCGTCGTTGACGCCGTAGTTGACCCAGAGGGGCAGGTGGGCGGAGAGGAGAGCGAGGATGGCCCCGACGGTATTGGCCAGGAATGTGTACCAGAGCCAGCGTCGGGTGGGGTCGCCCCACTGCTGGAAGGCGAGCACGCCGAAGACGACGGTGAAGCAGAGGAGCTGAATGTTCTGGATCAGGAGGGTCGCATTTACCAGCATCTGGAACTCATGTTACGGCGGAAGCAGTATTTCGCAATAGTTCAATGGTTGCAAACGAGTCATGGGTGGGGCGGGCAGAGACTGTGAAGCGGACGGACGGGACGGGGAATCGAATGGCTATGCGGAAGAACTGGTCGCGCGTGGTTCGCAGCTGGGGGACGCAGTCCCGGCTGAACATTGCGCAGTATGCATGGATCGTGCTGATGTTCGGGGTGCTGGCAGGGCTGGAGCACAACCGGATCGGGCTGTTTCTGGTGCCGCCTTTCGGAGCGACGCTGACGCTGCTGCTGATGCTGCCGGAGGCTTCGGTGACGCAGCCGTACGCGATTGTGGCGGGATCGGTGGTGGGAGCGGGGACGGGGACGGTGCTGAGCCTGTACGGGCACGGCTCGGCGCTGGCGGTGGTGGCGGCGGTGCTGGCGTTTGGAGTGATGAACCTGGTCCGTGGGTATCATCCGCCGGGCGTGGCTTTGGCGATGTATCCGCTGCTGCTGCGGCCGGGGCACTGGTTCCCGGTGGCGGTGGTGCTGCCGTTCACGGTGGCGGCGGTGGGGTCGGCGGCGCTGCTGAGCCGGCTGGTGAGGAAGTGGCCGGAGTATCCGCGGCCGCTGGAGGGCTGAAGACGCGGTTCGTCTGAGGCGGACAGATTTTGCAGCATAGGGTTTTGCAGCATAGGGCGGGTGAAACCAGGAATCGGAGCCGCGGGGAGGCGATAATGTATACGTTTCCATCAGGGAAATGGGAAAGAGCGGAGGGTAAACGATTGCCGGGGAAAAGCAGGGCAAAAGCCGCGGGAATGATGAATCGCCGCGCGGCAGAGGGCGATCCAAGGAAACAGCATTCGGCGACCGGGTGGCGTGAGTGAGCAGAGTATTGGTGACAGGCGGATCAGGGTTTATCGGCAGCTACTGCATTCTGCAGTTGCTGAGCGAGGGCCATGAGGTGCGCACGACGGTGCGGGATTTGCGGCGGGAAGGCGAGGTGCGGGCGATGCTGCGGGAGGGCGGGGCGGAGCCGGGCGATAGGCTGCGATTCTATGCGGCGGACCTGACACAGGATGCAGGGTGGGACGAAGCGGTGGCAGGGTGCGATTTTGTGCTGCATGTGGCATCGCCGCTGCCTGCGAGCGTTCCGAAGGACGAGAACGAGCTGATTGTGCCGGCGCGCGAGGGGGCGCTGCGGGTACTGCGGGCGTCGCGGCAGGCCGGAGTGCGGCGGGTGGTGCTGACGTCGTCCTTTGCCGCGGTGGGTTACGGACACACGACGATTCCGGATCAGTTCAATGAACTGGACTGGACGGATCCCAACGGAGCGGATGTGCAGGCCTATGCGAAGTCAAAGACGATGGCGGAGCGGGCGGCATGG
>DAHVZZ010000171.1:0-11286 GCA_027323785.1 Acidobacterium sp.
TCCTCATCGCCAACCGGGGAGAGATCGCCCTCCGCATCCTTCGCGCCTGCCGCGAACTCGGCATCGCTACCGTCGCCGTCTACTCCGACGCCGACCGAGCCGCCCCGCACGTCCTTGAAGCCGATGAAGCTTACCGCCTCGGCCCCGCTCCGGCCCCCGATTCCTACCTACGCGGCGACCTCATCCTCGACATCGCCCGCCGCGCCTCCGCCGACGCCATTCACCCCGGCTACGGCTTCCTCTCCGAAAACGCCGGCTTCGCCCAGGCCTGCGAAACGGCTCAGATCAAGTTTATCGGCCCTCCCGCCTCCGCCATGCGCGCCCTCGGCTCCAAAACCAGCGCCCGCCAGGCTGCCGACCGCGCCGCCATGCCCCGCACTCCCGGCTCCGTGCACGGTCTCGCCTCCCTCGACGAAGCTCTCGCCGTCGCTGCCTCCATCGGCTATCCCGTCATGCTCAAAGCCGCAGCCGGTGGCGGAGGCAAAGGCATGCGCGCTATCGCCTCTGCCGCGGACCTGCCTTCAGCCTTCACCGCCGCACAGAGTGAAGCCGAGCGCGCCTTCGGTTCCGCCGAAGTCTATCTCGAAAAACTCATCGAGCGCCCCCGTCATATCGAAATCCAGGTTCTCGCCGACCAGCACGGCCACTGCGTCTATCTCGGCGAACGCGAGTGCTCTGTCCAGCGCCGCCATCAAAAAGTCATCGAAGAAGCGCCTTCCGCCGTGGTCTCCCCCGACCTCCGCCGTCGCATGGGCGAAGCCGCCGTCCGTCTCGCTCTCTCCGCCGGATACACCAACGCCGGCACCGTCGAGTTCCTCGTCGATGACGACCGCAATTTCTACTTCCTCGAGATGAACACCCGCCTCCAGGTCGAGCATCCCGTCACTGAACTGGTCACCGGCCTCGATCTCGTCCATCTCCAGATCCGCATCGCTCAGGGAGAGCCGCTCCCGTTCACTCAGGATGACGTTCAGATTCGCGGGCACGCCATCGAGTGCCGCATCTACGCCGAAGATCCCGACAACGGCTTTCTCCCCTCGCCCGGCCGCATCACCCGCCTCCTCCTGCCCGGAGGTCCCGGCATCCGCGAGGACTCCGGCATCTACGAGGGATGGACCGTGCCCATGGAATACGACCCCATGCTCTCCAAGCTCGTCGCCTACGCCCCTGCCCGCGACCTCGCCATCGCCCGCATGCTCCGCGCTCTCGACGAATACGTCATCGGCGGCATCCGCACCAACCTCGCCCTCTTCCGTCGCATCCTGCGCGATCCGGCCTTTCGCGACGCCCGTATCCACACCGGTTATCTTGACCAACTCCTCGCCGAACCTGCCCCGGCAGCCGCAGTCCCCCGGTCGCACCTGCCCGCTCTCGCCGCCGCAGCCGTATTCGAAGCGACCAAAGCCGCGCCGCCCTCAGCAGCAGCTGCGCCGGCTGCCTCTGCCTGGAAATCCGCGGCCCGCCGCGAAGCCGCCGACCACACCCCCTGGAATCCCCGCCCATGAAAATTGACCTCACCATCGACGGCCAAACCCGTCAGGTTCAGATCGAACCCGCGCCAGACGCTTCAAACGCCTCCGCCGCCAGCCGCTGGCGTATCCTCATCGACGGCGAAGCCGTTCACGCCGACGCCTGCTTCCTGCGTCCCGGCATTCTCTCGCTGCTCATGGATGGCCGCTCCCACCGCGTCATCCTCGACAGCAGCCACGCTGACCCCATCCTGCACCTCGGCCAGCACCGCATCGAGTATCAGGCCGACGATCCCCGCTCCCTGCGCCGTCAGCGCCGCCATGCCGCCGCCGACGGCCCCGTCAACCTCAAGTCCTCGATGCCCGGACGCGTCATCCGCATCCTCGCCCAGCCCGGCGAGGCCGTAGCCGCCCACCAGGGCATTGTCGTTGTCGAAGCCATGAAAATGCAGAACGAGCTCAAGTCGCCCAGGGCGGGCCGCCTCGCCCAGCTCCGCGTCGCTCCCGGAGACACGGTCGCCTCCGGTCAAATCCTCGCCATGATCGAATAGACCGCGCCGCCCCTGGCCGCCGTCTCAGCGTTCACCACTCCATCGCATACTGGCCCGCATCCGCGCTCGCCCCGCCCGCCCGAGGCGCGCTCGCCAGCTCCAGCACCAGTCGCTCCAGCACCAGCCGCTTGTCCGCCGGCTGCGACCGCAGCTCCAGATCGGCCCGCGCAATCAGCCGCAGCGCCCGCGTCAGCTCCCGCTTTGATTTGTACCGCCGCGCCTGCCGGATCACGTCCTCCGCCGCAAACGGCGGCATCCTGAAGCCCTGCCACAGTGCCTGCCAGATCGCCCGCGAGTCCCGCACGTTCTTCTCCAGAATCACCAGCATCTGTCGAAAGGTCCGCGCCAGCATATACAGGTGCCCGATCGCCGCATCTTCCCCGCCGTCGCTCGCATTCAGCAGCCCGTGGAGCAGACTCAGTGCCCGCGCCTTGTCCTTCGCCGAAATCGCGTCCGTTAGCTCGTACAGCGACCGCTGTTTCGCCGCCAGCACCATCGTCTCCACATCGCCCAGCGTCACCCGCCGCTTCTCGCCTGCGAAGAGCACCAGCTTTTCCACCTCGCCGGCAATCAGCATCATATCCGCGCCCAGCGCATCGGCCAGCTCCCGCGCCGCGTCATGGTCAAACTGCACCTCTCGCCGCTTTGCCTCCGCCGCAATCCACTTCAGCGCGTCGCCTTCGTCCACACGCGCCAGTTCCACCATCCCGCACCACTCGCCCACGGTCTCGCGAATCCGCTCGAAGCGATTCTTGTCTTCCATGTCCATTCGCCGCGGGTCCGACGGAATCCGCACATGATCCGCCACAAAAATCACCAGCGCCTGCGGATTCGGCGACCGGAAATACGCCTCAATCGCGGCAAACTCCTCCTTCTTCGAGCCCCGCGTATACAGCGCCTTCACATTGCGGATGAACAGCACCTGGAACGGCGCCATCAGTGATGGTGTCTGCGCCCGGTCCAGCGCCTCAAAGATGCTCGTCTCCTCCAGATCCACATCGGACAGGCAAAACTCCCGCATCTCATCCGGAACCAGCGCCTTCAGCACCGCCCTCCGGCAGCGCTCGTACAGGAACACGTCGTCCCCGGCCAGCACATATCCCGGCCGCAGCCGATTCTCCTTTACCTCCGCCGCAAAGCGGTCCGTCGATGCAAAACCGGCGCCCATTCGTTTCCCAGTCTACGGTTTCTGCCCTCTGCGTGGAAACCGCCGCCAAACCCGCACTCTTCCGCCCAGCCCCCGCAATGCGTCCTTCGGCGGTCCAAACCACAACCGCAGGCTCAATTCCTTCACTTGCCAGCCACAGAATGGCAAGCCGATAATCAATGGATTCGTTATTGAATTCCGATCCATGGGACCTGCTGTGAGGGCCCTGTCTCCGTCTCCTGGGTCCCCAGCCGAGGATTGCTTGATGAAAATGAAGACCCTTGCCGGCGCGTTTGCCGCCGCGCTCTCGCTGCTTCTGCTTCCGCATAACACCCAGGCTCAGGCTGCCGGACCCGTGCAGGCTCTGATCCGCTACCCCAGCATCCATGGCGATACCCTGGTTTTTGAAGCCGGCGGCGCGGTCTGGAAAGTCGGCGCCAACGGCGGCGAAGCCGTGCGTCTCGCAGCCGACTCCGGCTACGATTCCCATCCCCTCATCTCGCCCAACGGCAAAATGGTCGCCTTCACCGGCTGGTTCCGAGGCAATACCGATGTCTACGTCGTCTCCATCGACGGCGGCCCCGTCACCCAGCTCACCTGGCGCTCCACCAACGCGCCCGGACAGCACGGCATCAAAACCGCTCCCGACAACATCGTCATCGGCTGGACACCCGATAGCCGCGACGTCATCTTCCTCTCCCGCCGCGACAGCTTCAACCCGCAAATCGAGCGCGCCTTCAAAGTCCCCGTCACCGGAGGCCTGCCCACGCTGCTGCCCATGCCGTGGACCGGACCGCTCTCCTTCAACAGCGCCGGCACTGAGGTCGCTTACAACAAGCTCTCCCGTATCCTCCGCCCCTTCCACCGCAAGGACTACTACGGCGGTCAGGCCGACAACATCTACACCTTCAACCTGGCCACCGGCGCCAGCACCCAGCTCACCCACTGGAAGGGCGAAGACACCTACCCCATGTGGGTCGGCGACAAACTCTACTTTGCCTCCGACCGCGGCTCTGCGGGCGTCCTCAACCTATGGGAAAAGGACCTCAAATCGGGCGCCTTCCATCAGCTCACCCACTTTCCCGTCTACGACATCGACTGGCCAGCCGCTGGCAACACCGGCATCGCCATCTCCGACGGCGGCAAACTCTACGTCTATTCCTTCTCCAGCCACAAGCTGAAGCAGGTCCACGTCACCGTTCCTCTCAGCGGCACTTATACCCTGCCGTATGAATTCGCAGCGGCAAAAATGATCCGCGCCGCCGACCTCGCGCCCGATGGCAAGCTGGCCGTCGTCGCCGCCCGCGGGGCGCTCTTCACCGTTCCCGCCGACTACGGCCACACCACCGATCTCAGCGCCACTCCCGCCAGCAACGACAAGGATCCCGCCTGGTCCCCCAACGGCAAGTGGATCGCCTATATCTCCGATGACGGCGCCAACAGCCAGGTCATGCTGCGCTCCGCCGACGGCCAGGGAAAACCCCGCGCCCTCGCCCAGAACGGCGACGTCACCTTCTCCGGCCCGCTCGTATGGAGCCCCAACGGCCACTGGCTCTCCTACACCAACTCCCGCCAGCAGCTCTGGATCGTCAACGTCAAAACCGGCGCTAATAAGAAAATCGCCTCCGACCCGCAGATGGTCGTCGGCGCATTCCAGGATGCCGCCTTCTCGCCCCACAGCGGCTGGCTCGCCTTCTCCCAGCACGTCGCCAATCAGATCACCGCCATCTTCATCTACAACCTCAAAACCGGCCATCTGCACCAGGCCACCCGCGGCGACTACAACGACAGCAACCCTGCCTTCTCGCAGGACGGCAAATACCTCTATTTCGTCTCCGCTCGCCTCGTCAACCCCGTCCTCTCCACCTACAACACCGGCGCCTCCGGCGTCGTTCCGGACGGCCTCTACGTAACCACGCTCCAGGCCACCACTCCATCGCCCTTCGCGCCGCGCACCCAGCAGCCCACCGCTGCTTCCGCCAAGCCAAAGAAGGGCAAGAGCAAGGACGACAGCAAAAAGCCTGCTAAGGGAACCAAGCCCGCCGCCGGCAAGAAGGCCAAAGCCAAATCGCCCGCCCCGCCAGTCAAAATTGATTTCGCCGGCCTCGTTCAGCGCGCGGAGCAGATCCCCGTTCCCGCCGCCAACATCGCCCAGGTCATGGAGTACAAAGGCACCGTCTACTACGCCACCGCGCCTGTCCCCGTCCTTGGCGGAGCCATTCCCGGCCAGGTCCCCGAACTCCGCGCCTACAACCTCAAAAAGCGCAAGGGCCTCACCCTGGCGAAGGGAGCGGCTGGCTTCACCCTCTCCTCCGACGGCTCCACCATCCTGTACATGGTGGGCAACAACCTCATGCTGCGTCCGGCGGCCTTCGCTCCCGCCAAATCCAAACCGCTCGACACCTCGCACATGCAGATGCGCGTCGATCCTCGCGCCGAATGGACGGAGATCTTCAACGAGTCATGGCGCAATGTTCGCGATTACTTCGTGAATCCCCAGCTCATTCAGGCCAAATGGACTACCGTCGGCGACCACTACCGCGCCCTGCTCCCCCTCGTGCAGGACCGCGAAGACCTCAACTACGTCATGTCCAACATGATCGGCTCCCTCAGCGAGAGCCACATGTACATCTTCGGCGGAGCCATGGGCTGGAAGACTCCTCCCCAGCCAACCGCCGGCCTCGGCGTCCAGTTCGCCCTCAACGCCGCCTCTGGGCGCTACTACTTCAAGCGTATCTATCGTGGTGACAATACTGTCCCCGGCTACTATTCGCCGCTCGCCCAGCCCGGCCTCAAAGTAAAGCAGGGCGACTATCTGCTGGCCATCAACGGCCAGCAACTCACCGCTCACACCAATCCGTATGAGCTCCTCCAGGGCACGCTGGGTCAGTCCATCTCCCTGAGCGTGGCCTCCACGCCCACCGGCAAGCCCCACACCATCCTGGTCAAGCCCATCGTCAACAGCTCCAAACTCCACCTGCTCCACTGGATCAGGGACAACCGCCGCGAGGTGAACAAGCTTTCCGACGGCAAAGTCGGCTACGTCTACCTCGACGACATGGAAGCCACCGGCCTCCACGAATTCGTCCGCCAGTACTACAGCCAGCTCAACAAGCCCGGCCTCATCATTGACGACCGCTGGAACCTCGGCGGCTTCATCGACACCATCCTCTTCAACCAGCTCGACCAGAAGATGGTCGCCGCCTGGACCAACCGGCACGGCTTTGCCAACCAGAGCCCCTCGGATGCCTACATCGGTCATATGGCCGCGCTCATCAACGCCGGCTCCGCCTCCGATGGCGACATCTTCGCGTATCGCTTCCAGCAGTACCACCTCGGTCCCACCATCGGCTCCCGCACCTGGGCCGGCGTCCGCGGTTACGACAACCAGTTCACCCTCCTCGACGGCGGACAGCAGGTCGTCTCCGAAGTCGCCATGTATGGAACCAACTCGAAGTGGGCCGTCGAGAACATCGGCGTCGTGCCTTCGATCCCCGTGCACCTCAACCCCGGCCTGCTGGCAATGCAGCATCAGGACAACCAGATCCAAACCGCCGTCCACGTCCTGCTGAAGCAGATCGCCCAACAGCCCGTCGCCGTCCCGGCAAAGCCCGCCTGGATGCCGGCCTTCCCCAAACAGCCCGCCTACCCGCCCTGCCCGGTGAAGTCCGGCACCTGCCAGTAGGCAAACTCAACAACCTGTCCGGGCCGAACGCCGCTCTGGTCTTTCGGCTCGGACAGCAAGCCTTCTCCCCCCAGACACGCCCCGCTATCTCTGCATCACCTGCCCGTCGATGCGGCAGAGCAGCCAGGCTAACACGTCGAAATCCTGGTGAAATTCCGCCACATCCACCTCTCCCCATGGCCTCGAATAAAACATCGCGGACCACCCGTGCCGCACTCTCTTGAAGAGAACGTCGTCGAACAGCTGAGCCGTCGCCGCCGCATGCATATTCCATTCCTTCTCTGCCAGCTTTCCCCTGGAATGATGCACCCCTGTCGCCCCTTCCACCTGCAGCGCAGTCGCGCAGATCGGCCCGCCCCCAACAGAACCCGCCTGGCCCGGAGCCCTCACTCCGTAGCAGTTCGGTGCTCCCCTCCCAAGGCTGTCCAGCACGATCGCCTCGCTCTTCTTCCTGCGGCGTCCCTCTTTTCCGCTGAAGTACGCCTTCGCCCCCGCACGCCCATCCACCTCCACAAACTCGAACGTGTGCTGTCGCGGCTGCGCCTCGAGTGCGTGATAAAGCAGGGGAAGCATCAGCGCATCCGCCCACGACGAAGACGAAAAATTGCTCCCGTCATAGCGGGCCAGGACCACAATTTTCCCGGATCCCTCTCCCGGCAGCGTGCAGCTCAGGTTATCCGGCAAATCCCTGCCGCGCACCGCTTCCCGAGCCATCTTCTCTCGGCACCCGAATTCACGGAATAGCCTCTCCAGAATCTCCAGCCTTCCTCCATTGCTGGCGGGAACCTGAAGCAGAATCGGATCGATCTCCTGCGACGAAAACGCCCAGAATGCCAGTGTCTGCTGTGCCTTCCCCTCGGCAACTCCCGCAACCCAGCAGGGAGTCAGCGCCAGTGCCATCCCTGCGGCCAGACACAGTACGGCTTTGCCGGTCCATTGAGCCATAGATCCTCGCTTGATGATCCTCGCTTGATCGAGCGGAGCCTTCGCATCGTATTTTCTCGCGCCCGCTGTTCCGCCTAATATTCTCAGCCACACACGGAAATTCAAAAAGCCCCGGCCGGGCGGGGCTTTCTGGTTACTGAAAAACACTTTGTCCCGAAGCAATGCGGCTGCGCCCATCCGGACCGGACGCTGCTCTTTCAAACCGGCTTACGGCTTCGTCGCCAGAATCAGCGGCGAGTGTCCCGGCGAAGCAATCGTCCGCGGATTCGTGAATCCCGCCTCCTCCAGCCACGCCGCAATCTCCTCAAAGCACCACGTCGTGCCGCTCTCCGTGTTCACCAGCATGTTCACCGCAAAGAACAGTCCAATCGCCGGCCCCGTCCGCTCCTTGTTCACCAGAAATTCCGCAATCGCAATCGTCCCGCCGCTCTCCAGCGCCGCGAACACCTTCGCCAGCAGCTTCCGGCTCGCCGCCTCGCCTTCGCTGTGCAGAATATGCCCCAGCGTCGCCAGCCTGTAGCCTGTTCCGAACGCCGCCTGGTGCAGATCGCCCTCGATGAACGAGAACCGCTCCGCCACGCCGAACCGCTCCGCCGTCTTCCGCGTCACCGGCAGCACCTCCGGCCAGTCCACCGCCGATACCTGCACCCGCGGCGAGCTCTGCGCCAGCGCAATGCCCCACACGCCCGATCCCGCGGCGATATCCAGCACCCGCACCGGTCCGCCATCCGTCCCGAAGTTCATCTCCTTACCCAGAAACTGCGCCGCCGGATAGCTCAGCGGGAAAATATCCAGCACGAAATCGTGGAAGAACTCCCCGCCGGATGCCTCCTCGTTCACCGCCTTCACCGGCTTCCCGGTCTTCACCACCTCGTTCAGCTGCAGCCAGCGCGGAATCAGGTCCTCGCTGCAGTGCCGAATCAGCCCGCCCTGAAATCCCGGCTTCGTGCTCACCAGAAACGCCGCGCTCTCCGCCGTCAGGCCAAACCGCCCCTGCTCATCCTTCGTCAGAAACTCCAGCCCCACCAGCGCATTCATAATCGCCGCCAGGCCGCGCGCCGACGCTCCCGTCGCCTTCTCCACCTCCCACAAATCCATGGGACCAGCGTCCAGCACGTCGAAAACGTGGTGCCGAATCGCTGCTTCCAGCACAAGGGGCGGCACATACCCCCAGGACATTTGCAGAATGCGCTCGGGCGTAACCTGCGCAGACGTGGCGGTAGCCATAGTCGTTCTTTCCTCACTCAGGGGATTGGGGATTTTCGCCGCCCAGCAGGAACCACAAGGACAGCGCGGCATGAGTCTATCAGCTTTGTAATGCCGCCGTATCATTCCTAGGCCCGGAATCCGCACAACCTCCCGGAACGGCCCGGAAACCAATACGATGCGGGCCGGCCTCAGGGCCGGCCCTTCCATCGCTTGCACGCGTACCTGGGGAATCGAACTAAATAAGCACGAATGGCCGCTCGCTGCCTTACACCGTTGTGATCGTACCGTTCATGCCGTTCGGATAGAACCCGCCCTTCGCCGTACCGGCCGCTCCATTGGCATACACAATCGCCAGCACCTGCGACGTCGTCCGCCCATAAGCCAGACCCGGAGGCGTCTTATTCACGCCGTTCGCTCCCGCCGTGGCGAAGAACGCTCCACTGCTCGTAGGCCCGTTCTCCGCCGCCGCAACCGATCCGGGATCGTATGGCGGAACATCCATGCCGTCCGCCGGAACCACCGACGCCGGCAGGTAGGGCGCCCTTTCCTGGATCGCCAGCAGCCGGATCGCCCCCGAGTGGAAGCTCTCCACCGCCAGAATCTCCGCCGCATATTGCAGATTCGTGCCCGTCAGGTCTGTGGCTGCTCCTGCGTATGCTGTTACACCCACATCCTCGAACAGCCGCGCGAAGGTGATGTAGTTCGCCGTGCTCACCGTTCCCAGTGCCCCCAGATCCAGTTGCGGCCGCGCCACCGCCGAACTGCCCAGCACCGCCCGCAGATCCTTCACATGGCTCAGCTCGTCGTAATAAATCTCCGCAAACATATCTGCGATCTGCTGCGTCTGAAATCCCGGCATTGCTCCCGGCGCGCCCATCGGCGCTGGTCCCCCGCCCGTGTCCGCGCTCGGAATATCGCCTCCCGTCACCACATAGCTGTAGAAGGTCGCCTCCAGATATTCCAGATTCAGCGCGAAGTTCAGAACATCCGTTTCCGTCGGCCCCGCAGCCATCACCGTCTTCATGCCGCTGCCGCCGCAGCCCGCCAGTATGGCTCCTCCCGCCGCTGCCGCGCTCGTGATGCCCAGCCCAGCAAGAAAGCTGCGCCGGTTCAGTGCTCGTTTCACTCGTAGCCGGTTCAGCAACTGCTCCGCTGAGAGTTTTCCGGCATCGTCCATTTCGCGCATGGGGTATTCCTCCTGCCACACGTACGCCCCATTCCCGAATTCGGATTGCTCCTTCCCACGGATTTTTTCCCGCGCTCCTCCTGGCGTCCCACATCGCATTGCGGTTATCATCGCCTCCAGCAACTGAGCCGGCCCCAGCCCGGCTTTTCCCGTTCCTGCGGAATCCATTCCCATGGCTTCCCGCGTATCGTTTCCAGAACCGCAGCGAGGCGTCCTGACTGTGTCGTTACAGCATGCACCGGACTCGGCTCTGGTCGAGCGAATGATGGCGGGAGACGAAAGCGCGCTTTCCACCCTCTATGACCGCTACTCCGGCATGATCTATTCCATGCTGTTCCGCATCCTCCGCGATGCCCATGCGGCCGAAGAGATCCTCCAGGACTTGTTTCTCCAGCTCTGGCGCAATGCCTCCCACTTCGATGAAACCCGCGGATCGCTCCCTGCCTGGCTCATGGTCATCGGTCGCAACCGCGCCATCTCGCACCTCCGCCGCCGCGAATTCCGCGAACCAGCCGACAACCTCGATACCGCATTTCCCGAAGGCGCTGTCCCGTCTTCGGTCAATATAGAAAATGAAACCCAGCAGGCCGAATTGCTCCAGCGTCTCAGGGTAGCCATGGAAGCCCTCCCGCCGGAGCAGCGCACCGCCGTCGAACTGGCGTACTTTGAGGGCATGACCCAGACCGAGATCGCAGCCCGCACCGGCGCGCCTCTCGGTACCGTTAAAACTCGGGTCCGCACCGCCATGCAGTACCTGAAACAGATTTTTGAAAATGGAACGACACGTCAATCCGGAAGACCCTGACCTCTACGCCCTCGGGGCGCTGGATGGTGAGGAACGGCAGGCCTTTGAGGCTCATGTAAAGGTCTGCTCGGAGTGTGCCCGCCTGCTGGCGGCTGCGCGCGCCCGCTCCATTCTGCCCGGTATGGCCACGTCCGCCGCCATTCCTCCGCCTCGCGTCAAAGAAGCTCTCATGGCCCGCATCCAGCCGGAAGCCGAAGCCCGACGCAGGGCGCAGTTCCAGCCGGCCGCCCCTCTGGTCCCGCCCGTCCGCCGCTGGGCATGGCTCACTCCGGCTCTCGCCACCGCCACT
>DAHVZZ010000191.1:0-7671 GCA_027323785.1 Acidobacterium sp.
CCGGAACCCCCGCCGCGCGCAGCAGCGCCTGCGCCACCGGATGTTCGGGCATCCGCAGCCCAATCTTGGCCAGTCCGGCCGTCACCGCGTCTGGCACCGCGGCACGGCGCGGCAGCAGCAGCGTCAGCGGTCCCGGCCAGAAGACCTGCATCAGCCGGCGCGCGTTGTCGGGAACTTCCGCCGCCAGTTTCTCCACCATCTCCGGGTCGGCCACATGCACAATCAGCGGATCCCACGAGGGCCGTTCCTTCGCCGCAAAAATCTTCGCAATCGCCGCCGCGTCGAGCGCGTTCGCTCCCAGCCCGTACACGGTTTCCGTCGGAAATGCGACTGTGCCCCCGGCGCGCAAAATCTCCGCTGCGCGTCCGATGGCCTGCCGCGACGCCACGCTGTCCAGGTCGCCCGGATCCACCTGCAGCATCAGCGTCTTCATGCCGTAGTCTTCCCTGCCTCTCCTGGTGCTCTCTGCCTGTGCCGATGCATACTCAAATTGTATGAGTAACATGGAAATCGAGGTAAAGTTCGCCGTGCCCGACGCGACCGATCTCACCCGCCGCCTGCTGGCCGCCGGATTCCACGAGGAGACGCCCCGCACCTTCGAGCGCAATACCCTCTTCGATACCGAAGACCGCCGCCTGCGCGCGCAGCAGTCCATCCTGCGCGTGCGCCGGTACGGGCTGCGCTGGGTGGTCACCCATAAGTGTCTGCCGCCCAATCACAATCCCGAAGCGCGCCACAAGCACCGCGAGGAGACGGAAACCGTCGTCGCGGACGGCGAAGCCATGGGCCACATCTTCACCCGGCTGGGCTATGCCCCGGCTTTCGTCTACGAGAAATGGCGCACTGAATTTTCCGACGGCACCGGCCACTGCGTTCTCGACGAAACCCCCATTGGCTGCTACGCCGAGCTGGAAGGCCCTCCCGGGTGGATCGACCAGGCCGGACACCGGATTGGCGTCGACCACTCCCGCTTTATCACCCTCAGCTACGGCCGCCTCTTCGAACAGTGGCGCAAAGAGACCGGCAGCAGAGCGGAGAATCTTACCTTCGCGGAAATCCCCGCTCAAAGTTAAACTCGTTCGCGCTTCCTTCCGATAAAGACCTCGAACGGCCTCACAGCTCAGCTCGCTCTCGCGATGGCGCGTGGGGCCACACTCCACGCTCGAGGTCTGCCATGCTTCCGTCCCCGTCTTGCCGTCGCCGCAACTGCCGTCGCGCGCTGCGCCGCGCCGTATTGTTTTCACTGCTGCCCGCGCTGCTGCTGGCGGCCGCCCTGCCGCTGCATGCCGAGCGCAAAATTGTAAAGCGCGTGCCTCCGCAATATCCTCCGCTGGCACAGCATATGGACATCACCGGCACGGTGGAGCTGATCGCGACGGTGGCTCCCAGCGGCTCGGTGACAGCGGTGAAGGTCAAGCACGGCAATGTGATGCTGGTGCCGGCGGCGAAAAGCGCTCTGCTCCAGTGGAAGTATGCCGCGGCCAGCGCCGCCTCCACGGAAACCGTCAATATCGATTTCGAACTGTCCAGGTAAGCCACGGAGGCCCTCATGAATTTCTTCAATCGCATGCCCCTGCGCCGCAAGCTGCAGCTGGTTCCGGCGCTGCTCATCGGCTGTTCCCTGCTGGGCTCGGTGCTGGCCTTCGTGGAGATGCGTCACGCCGCCGTCGCGGCGGAAGACGTTGCCCTGCGCCAGATGCCCGCCATTCAGGCGCTCCGCAACCTGCGCCTCGGCGCGGTCGGAGCGGCCAGCGCCCTCAAATCCTACCTGCTCTTCGGATCCGACTCCACCGCCGCCGCGCGCTATCGCGCCGAGTTCGAGCAGTATGAAGGCATCGCCGGCAAGGCGATCGTCGATATCTCCGCTCTGCATGGCTCATTTGCGGATCCCTCGGACGTTGACAAAGCCGTCGCCGAATACCGCGCCTTCGATGCCACCAATCAGAAGGTCGAACAATTGGCATTCGGGCAGGGCAACAGCGCCACCGCCCAGGCCTACACTCTGTTGCAGGGCGATGCCGCCTCCCGTTACGAGCGGCTGGATACCCTGCTCAACCAGTCCGTGCAGCAGGAGACCCGGCAGTCCGCCGTCAGCCTGCAGGAGGAGTTGCGCCTGAATCGGCTGGAAGCCATCTTCATGTGGCTCGGAGTCATCCTCGGCGGTCTGGCCGGAATAATCGTGGCCGAATCGACGGGCCGGCGCATCGTTGGCGTTATCGTGGACCTCGCCAACCGCGCCCGCGCGATCGCTGAAGGCGACCTCACCGGCGAACCGCTCCACATTCCCTTCGAGGACGAGGTCGGCGACCTCGCCGCGTCCGTTAACCGTATGCAGCAAAGCCTGACCAGCATGGTCAGCACCGTCAAGGATGCCTCCGCCGCCGTCCATCGCGACGCCGAGCAGCTCGCCGGCGTGGCGAACACCTCCTTCACCCGCACCCAGGAGATGAGCTCGCAGACCCATCAGGCGGCCACCGCCATGCAGGAGATGTCCATCTCCATCGCCGAAGTCTCCAACCACGCGCAAACCGCCGCCGATCAGGCCCGCCAGGCCTCCACCACCGCCCGCGACGGCGGAGCTATCGTCGAGGAGATGCTCACCGGCATGAGCTCCATCTCCGAATCCGTTTCGCAGACCGCCGAAACCGTGCAGCGCCTCGGCCACGAGTCGGAACAAATCATCCGCATCGTCAACGTTATTGAGGAAATCGCGCAGAAAACCAACCTGCTGGCCCTCAACGCGGCCATCGAAGCGGCGCGCGCCGGCGAGCAGGGGCGCGGCTTCGCCGTGGTCGCCGGAGAAGTCCGGCATCTCGCCGAATCCACGCGCAACGCCACCAGCGAGATCGCTCAGATGATCCAGGGTATTCAGGATCACACCCACCAGGCGGTCCAGGCCATGGGTTCCGGCACCGACCGCGTCCGTCACGGCATGGAAATCACCGCGCGCGCGGGCGAAGCTCTCAGACAGATCATCTCCGCCGCCAACGAAGTCGATGCGATGATCGCGCAGATTGCCACCGCCTCCACCGAGCAGTCCGTGGCCGCCCAGGAGTTCAGCCAGAACCTCGAAGTGATCAATCGCCTCAGCGAGGAACATGCCGCCGCCACACCCATCACGCGCCAGTACCTGGACTCTGTGGAAGGCGGCGCCAAACACCTCCAGGAACACATTGGCCGCTTCCGCATCGACAGCCGTCAGCGCCCGCCGCAATCGCCAGCCGGGCGGTACGGCATGGCGCTGGACCCGGCGCCCTCCTTCGGCGACTAAATCGCCGACACGGTAACCCAAACACCGGGGGAGCAGCCGACCGCTGCTCCCTTTCCTCATCCGCACTATAATGGCGTTGCCTCATCGGGGAGCTGCCATGGTCATCCACGCCCGCATTCTCCCGACAGCCGGTTTTGCCGCGCTCCTGCTGGGTCTCGCGGCTATGCCCTGCGGCGCGCAGGCGATCCCGGAGCCGCTGCCCTCGAACAGCCCCGTCATCCCGGGGCGCTCCACGGGCGGCCTTCAGCCCGGAAACTGGGCCATGGGTGAGCTGCAGCAAAGAATGGCCCGCGAGCGCAACGCCATCCGCCAGAAGGAGATCGTCTCCGATGCCAATCGCCTGCTGGCTCTGGCCAGGCAAATCCAGGCGGACATCGGCGGCACTCCGGCTCCGGCAGCCGGCTCAGGCGCCCGGAAAGGCGATTCGGCCACGCACAGTTCCCAATCTCCTGGAGCAAAATCCGCTCCGGCCGGCATTACCCCGGCCAAGCGCACCCTTGCCGCGAATGGCCATGCCGCCGACGTCCCACTCGCCGCACGTGGCCAGGCCGCCGACGTCCCACCCGCGGCCGCTGGCGCCAGCTCGCGGCTCACGCACGCCGACCTTGCCGCCGCTGTCGAAATCGAGAGGCTGGCCAAAATCATTCGCGAGAAAATGCGCGACGGCCAGTAGCTGAGCCACTGGCCGTCGTCTCCGTTCGATTTCCCGGCGGATTCCCTACTGCTGCACAGCCGCTTCCAGAGCCTGCGCGTCCACCTCACCCGCCCGCTTGTGCAGCTGATGGTGCAGGCAGTAGAGCGCCAGTTCCAGGCGATCCGATACTCCCAGCTTGTCGTAGATCTTCCGCAGATAATTCTTCACCACCTGCTCGGTGGTCCCCAGCTGGTAGGCAATCTCCTTGTTGCGCTTGCCCTGGGTGATTCCGGCAATGATCAGCATTTCCTTCTGGTTCAGCCGCGGCTGGCTGCGCGGATTCACCATGGATGTCGCCTGCGAACGATACGCCTCAATCACCCAGTTCACGCTCTGGTTGTCGATCCAGGTCTCGCCGGCCGCGATCTTCTTCACACACTTCACCAGCAGGTCCGGCGATATCGACCGGGGAATGATGCCGCGCACCCCGCGCCGGTACAGATCCACCGTATGCGCCTCGTCGGTGGAGGCCGCCTGCACGATCACCTTCAGCTGCGGCGCGATGCGCCCCAGCGCCGGAATCGCATTCGCGGTCCCCGTAATCATTGCCCCCTCCAGCAGCAGCACATCGGCCGGAGTCTTCTCCGCCACATCATGCAGCGCCTGCAGGCTGTCGGCCTCGGCCACCACTGAAATCCCCGAATCCGGCCCAAACACCTTCCTCATCCCCACGCGATAGATCGCCTGGGAATCGGCCAGAACCACGCGTACCTGAGGCGCAGGCTCCATTTCCTGCAGCTGCTCGGCGTTACCGTGCCCGTTTGTTTGCGTCATAATCCCCTTGCCCCTGACCACCTATTGAAATCTGTATTCGTCGATAACTGCGGCGGCATATTCCTGCCCCTGCTTCCGGTACGACCTCACGATGTGACCCATACAGTGAACCGCGGCTGTAAAACCTGGCTCAGCCGCACCACGTGGAATCTCCAGCAGAAATTCCACCTTTTGCCCCGGGGGAAGAGGCTCTTCAAGACGAAACAGGGCGCCGCTGGCGGAAACGTCCTCCGTCACAGCTTCCAGTTGCCGGTCGCCGGCGAGCAGGGTTACCCCCAGATGCAGCGGGTAACGCACGGCCCCACGTACGGGCCGCCAGTCGCGAATGCCGGTTTCCGGACAAACTGCGTATTCCATAGGACTCTCCCGCTCTGTCATACCTACAGTACCCGCAATCATCGCCAGCAACTAATTACCAAAGTTTACACGCTTGCATCCATTTTTCACCGACTGCAGAACCACGGCAATCACCAAAAAGAGGCAGAAAAAGCCCCGCAAACGGTCGGAAATTGACATTGAACGCGGTTGCACTGCGCAACCCCCAAATGCCAGGCGCCCGGCGCCTCGCCCGGCCGGCTTCCAGCCCGATGATCGCAGCCGAAAACAAAACTCCGCCGATGCCTGCAAATCAGGCCGGCGGAGCAGGATGGTGCGTATGGTGGTGTCACCGCCGCGGGATGCGGCGGTCCAGGATCGCTGCGCTTCTAGGCGCTCTGCTTCTCAGCAGTGGCCTTGACCCGGGCATTGAGCCGGCTCTTGTAGCGCGAGGCGGTGTTGGCGTGGATGACGCCCTTCTGCACGCTCTTGTCGATGACCGACACGGTCGCGCGGTACTGTTCGGCGGCCGCCTTGGCGTCGCCCTTCTGAATCGCCTCGCGCAGCGCGCGCAGGCTGGAGCGGAAACGGCTCCGGTTCGCGCGGTTCACCGCGGTACGCTTTTCGGTCTGACGGGTGCGCTTCAGCGCCGATACATGGTTCGCCATGAGCTTCTTAAATCTCGCTTTCCGGATGGATGCGGGCGGAAGGCGCTCATTCGCCCCATTTCGCCGCAAAAATTCAGTTTACGGGCAATCACCGGCAGGGTCAATCAGGGGTTTGCGCCCCAGGCTGCCGGGAATGGTGCCCCTGCCTACGCCGTGATTTCGATGCCCATGGAGCGCGCGGTGCCCTTGATGCTCTTCACGGCCGTCTCAATCGAGGCGGCATTCAGGTCAGGCATCTTCTGCTTTGCGATGTCCAGCACCTGTGCCTCGGTCACCGAGCCCACCTTATTCTTGTTGGGCTGGCCGGAGCCCTTGGCCAGACCGGCCGCCTTCTTCAGCAGCACCGCGGCCGGCGGCGTCTTGGTCACGAACGTAAAGCTGCGGTCCACGTACACGGTGATGACCACCGGAATGATCAGGCCGGCCATCTCCTTGTTCTGGGTCCGCGCGTTGAACTGCTTGCAGAACTCCATGATGTTGACCTGCGCCTGGCCCAGCGCGGGGCCGACCGGCGGCGCCGGCGTCGCCTTGCCGGCTTCAATCTGGAGCTTCACCTGGGTCTGAACCTTCTTTGTCGGAGGCATTGCTTCTTCCTTCTACGGAGGCCTGCGGCTTGCGCCTTCAGCCGTGTCCGAATTTCTTAATTTCCCAAACTCTTTCGCGTCCGGCTCACGCCATCGCTACGCGATTTTTTCCACTTTGCCGAAGTCCAGCTCCACCGGCGTCGAACGGCCGAAGATGGTCACCATGACCTTCAGGGTTTCGCGGTCCTCGTTCACGTCGTCCACCACGCCGTTGAAGTTCGCAAACGGCCCTTCGGTGATGCGCACGGACTCGTTCTTCTCGAACTTGACCTTCAGCCGCGGCTTTTCCTTCGAAACGTCGCTGCGGAAGAGGATCGAGCTCACCTCGGCCTCGGTCAGCGCCACCGGCTTGTCGCCGGTGCCCAGAAAGCCGGTCACCCGCGGCGTGTTTTTGATCACATGCCACAGGTCGTTGTCCAGGTCCATTTCCACCAGCACGTAACCGGGCAGAAAAACCCGCTCCACTGTCCGCTTCCTGCCGTTGGTGATCTCCGTGACCGCCTCGGTCGGAATCATCACGCGCCCGATGCGGTTCTGCAGGCCAAACGCCTGCACACGGGTCTCGATCGACTCCCGCACCTTGCGCTCGAAGCCCGAGTAGGCATGGATGATGTACCAGCGGAACCGCTCGTTCGCAGGCGGCTCCAGCTGCGGCTGCGCAGCTTCTTCGCTGGCGCCCTCAGCGCCCGCTGTCTCGTTCTCAATCTCTTCCGACATTGCTCTCAATCCTTCCGGGAAACCCTACTGCATGGCTCCCAGCCACTGGTACACGTGATGCACCGCCTGGCCCAGCACCGCATCCACCGCATAGAAGAAGGCCGCGAATGCGAACACGGAGAGGATCACCACCATGGTGGTCGACTGCACGTCGGCCCATGACGGCGTGACCACCTTGCGCATCTCGGCGCGCACGTCCTTCAGAAAATCCCGGCTGCGGGTAAAAATGCTGAGGGCGCGGTTGGGAACGCCTTCCTGGGTATTCATCATCGCTGCCTTCGCCATAAACTAATTCGTTTCCGCGCTTCTCTCTGCTGTGAGCTACTGCTGTGCTGCTGAATCTGGCAGGGGCGGAGGGATTCGAACCCCCAAGTTCGGTTTTGGAGACCGACAGTTTAACCGTTGAGCTTACGCCCCTGCATTGCGAGACTGCGGTTTTGCCTCAGTCCCCACCTTCAGCCATCCCGCGCACCATCGGCGCCCGTTCCGGATGGCCGATCCTACTTCGTTTCTTTGTGCGCGGTGTGCTTCCGGCAACGCTTACAGAACTTCGAGAACTCCAGACGGCCAGTGGTCGTCTTCTTGTTCTTCGTCGTCGAGTAGTTACGTTCCTTGCACTCGCCACACTGCAATGTCACAATGTCACGC
>DAHVZZ010000219.1:0-7920 GCA_027323785.1 Acidobacterium sp.
GTGCCGGATGATTCCGCCATACTCCTGGTGCGTTCCTGGTAGAAACCCCGGCACATCCTCCAGCGTGATCAGCGGGATATTGAACGCATCGCAGAAGCGCACGAATCGTGCCCCCTTCACGCTGGCATCGATATCCAGCACACCCGCAAGGATCGCCGGCTGATTCGCCACCACGCCCACCGGACGTCCGTTCATCCGCGCAAAACCGACCACCAGATTCCGCGCAAAATGCTCGTGCACTTCAAAAAAGTACCCGTCATCGACGATTCGCGTGATCACATCCTTGATGTCGTAGGGCTGATTCGACTCGGCCGGAACCAGATCGTCCAGTTCCCGATCTGCCCGATCCACCGGATCCGTACACGGCCGCCGCGGCGCATCATCGAGGTTATTGGACGGCAAAAAACTCAGCAGCTCCCGGATCATCGCCAGGCACTCGGTATCGTCGTGCGCCATAAAATGCGCCACCCCGGATATCTCGTTGTGCGTCGTCGCTCCGCCCAGCTTTTCCTTCGTTACATCCTCATGCGTAACCGTTCGAATCACATCCGGCCCCGTCACGAACATGTACGACGTCTTGTCCACCATCAGCGTGAAATCCGTAATCGCCGGCGAATACACCGCCCCGCCCGCGCACGGCCCCAGAATGGCCGAGATCTGCGGCACGACGCCGCTGGCCAGCGTATTCCGCAGAAAGATATCTGCATAACCGGCCAGCGAAACCACGCCCTCCTGGATGCGCGCGCCGCCCGAATCGTTCAGGCCGATTACCGGCGCACCCACACGCATCGCCGTGTCCATGAGCTTGACGATCTTACCCGCGTTCGCCTCGGAGAGCGACCCGCCAAAAACTGTAAAATCCTGCGCAAAAACGAATACCGTGCGTCCGTCGATTTTCCCGTATCCGGTTACGAATCCGTCGCCCGGAATGCGCTTCTCCGCCATCCCGAAGTCCGTGCAGCGGTGCTCCACAAAGCGGTCCGTCTCCTCGAACGTCCCCTCGTCCAGCAGCAGTTCAATGCGCTCCCGCGCCGTCAGCTTTCCGTCGCGCCGCTGCCGCTCCTGACGCTCCGCCCCGCCACCCTCTTCGGCAGCCCGGTTCCGCCGCTCCAGCTCATCCACCAGATGCTTTTCCATCGAAGGGATTATAGCGGCCTCGGCTGACTCGGTTCTCGCGCCTGGCGATAAACAGACAGGTTTTCAGCACACCCTGAATTCTGCTATTTTCCTGACACTGCGGTTCCGCACACTCCTCCTGCGCGAAACCGCATACAATGTTTCCAAAAACACCCCAGGGGGCTGCCAAAGCCATGACGAAATCCCCGGTTGCGATCCTCTCTGTTCTGACTGTATGCCTGCTCTTCCTGCCCGCTCGCCCTGCTCAGGCGGCGATCAGCAGTTTGCCAGTCCTGGGCGCCCCGGTTCCGGCGTCTCTGCTTCATCACGTCAAACATTGCCGTACATACGACAATCATCACGATCCCTGTACCGAAATCGATCTTGACCACGTCAGGTACACCGTCGCCTGGAACGCCCAGACGAAAGACGTCACCTACCTCTTCACCAGCGACCGCAATCTGGTCACCAGCAACGGCCTCTCCGTCGGCGGAACATGCCGCGTCACCGGCTCTGCCGGCCAGGCGGACCCCTCCGTGACCTACATGAAGTGGTTCATCGATCCCAAATGGAAGGGGAAGGACACAAACGCCGGCTCGAATGGAGTCTGGTACGCCGCACTCCGCAAGGATGGCGCGGACAACAACTACGGCGACATCGTCGGTTTTATCCAGAGCAGCTATATCAAGCTGAAAAAGTAGAAGTTGAACCGGTAGGGCGGCAAGGCTCACCCGCCCGCCTTCCCGATACCGAAGCTGATGGGCCGGTGAACCGCGCCTGACGGCGGCCGTCGCCTATTGATGTCGCGGGTCCACAGTCGAGGCCGACAACGAACGATGGCGCGATTTCTCTCGCAACCTGTGAGGGCTGGCGCCAATTTCCCCCTTCGGGTTGCTACTCGCTCGCAGATTCCCGACATTCGGCGCTCGTCGCTACCTGAACTGAGAAAATTCGTTCCCAGCGCCAGCCGCGAAAGAGTGAATAACAGGCTCTACCCACTGCTCGACTTCAGCATCTGCTCCGCATGGCGCAGTGAGGTGTCCGTCACTGTCGCGCCGCTGATCATTCGCGCGATCTCCTCAGCTCGTTCCTGTGCCGTCAGCAGCCGCACCGAGGTCTGCGTCCTCTTCTGTTTTTCCTGCTTTTCAATCAGAAAATGCTGATCCGCGAACGCCGCAATCTGCGGCAGATGCGTCACGCACAGCACCTGCTGCGCCCGTGAGAGAGCCTGCAATTTCCGTCCCACCGCCTCCGCCGCGCGTCCGCCAATTCCAATATCGATCTCATCGAAGACCAGCGTCCGCGGAACCTGGACTTTCTTCTGCCTTCCCCGGTTCGCGCCTTCCTCCACGCTCACCTTCAGCGCCAGCAGCACCCGCGACATTTCACCGCCCGACGCAATCTCATCCAGAGCTTTCATCGGCTCGCCAGGATTCGTCGCAATCCGGCACTCCACCGTGTCCCATCCGTGCGCCGTCCACGCGCCGGGATCCTCATTCGCCGTTACGCCCACCGAAAACTGCGCCTTCATCGCCAGATCGTTGATCTGCGCCTCGGCGAGCTTCTCCAGCTTCTTCGCCGCCGCCGCGCGCTCCGCCGTCAGCGCCCGTGCCGCTGACTGGTAGGCCTCCGCCGCGCGCGTCAGTTCGCCCCGCAGCGACTTCAGCAGTTCGTCCCGATTCTCGATCTCCGCCAGCTTCTGCGCCGCGTCCTCGCCAAATGAGATCACTTCCGCCAGGCTTGCTCCATACTTCCGCTTCAAACGATCCAGCGCTGCCAGCCGGTCTTCAATCTCAGCCAGCCGGCCCGGCGAGG
The DNA here is from genome assembly GCA_027323785.1 of Acidobacterium sp. Taxonomy (GTDB): domain Bacteria; phylum Acidobacteriota; class Terriglobia; order Terriglobales; family Acidobacteriaceae; genus Palsa-343. The sequence continues at coordinate 2,932 of DAHVZZ010000219.1, forward strand.
CGTCAATCCCCTCCGCGTAATCGCGGACCGTGCTGCTTACGTCCTGTACCAGAGCGCGCGCCGATGCAACCTGCTGTACCGCCTCGGTAAAGCGCCCGTCGTACCGAGCCAGTTCCTCCAGGTGTTTCTGCGCCGCCTGCAGTGCGGCCTCTGCCGATGTGCTGTCCTCATACAGCAGGCTGTTGGCGCCCATCGCCGCCGCGTAAAGCTTCTCGGCGTTGGCCAGCACGCGCTTTTCCGTCTCCAGAGCCTCGTCTTCGCCCGGCTCCGGCGCGGCCCCCTGGATCTCCCGCACCTGAAAGCTCCACAGATCCGCCAGCCGCAGACGATCCTGCTCGTCGCGCTCCAGTTCCGCCAGCCGCTCCTGGACCTTCCGCCATTTCTCGTGCGCCTCGGCAACAGCCTCTGTGCCAATCGCCCCAAAGCGGTCCAGCAAGCCCCGCTGCTGCGCCTGGTCGAATCCGCTCAGCGTCTCGCTTTGGGCGTGGATGAGAGCCAGTTCAGGCGCAAGTTGCCGCAACACTCCCACCGTCGCCGGCTGATTGTTGACGTAAACCCGTCCTTTGCCGTTTTCAAGAATTTCCCGCCGCAGGATGATCTCCGCGCCCTCCGCATCGATCCCATTCGCCTCCAGCACCTGCTCGGCGCCCGGTGTGCTCTCAAAGACGCATGACAGCACCGCCCGGTCCGCCCCATGGCGAATCAGGTCCGTTGAGGCCTTCTGCCCCATGAGCAGCGCCAGCGCGTCCACCAGAATGGATTTACCCGCGCCGGTCTCGCCGGTCAGCAGATTCAGCCCCGGCCCAAAGCCGGCGATGGCGTGATCGATAACAGCGTAGTTTTCAGCACGCAGTTCGAGCAGCATGAAGTGGCAACCGTTAGTGTTTCGATTCAGATCCGCTTCTGTTTCTGAGGGCGAGGATATCAGGGCCGACGCCCGGAGCACAGCCCCGGTCGCCCACTCCCTCCGGTTAGACCCCGATCTCCTTCTGAATTGCCGCCGCAATCGCCTCCGCGTGCCGCCGCATAGCCTCTTCTGACTCCGCCTCGATCATCACCCGAGCCAGCGCCTCTGTGCCGGAATACCGCACCACCACCCGGCCGTTCTCCGCCAACTCCGCCTCCGCCGCGCGAATCCTCTGCGCCACCGAGGGAATCTCCTCCAGCGCCTTCTTCTCGCGCACCCGCACGTTCAAAATCACCTGGGGATACACCTTCAGATCGGCAATCAACTCATGCAGCGGACGTCCCGACCTCCGCACCACGTCCAGCACCACCAGAGCCGTCAGCAGTCCGTCTCCGGTCGTCGCCAGATGCGGAAACAGAATGTGCCCCGACTGCTCGCCCCCCAGGGACGCCTCTTCCCTCTGCATCCGCTCCAGCACATATTTGTCGCCCACCGGAGCCCTCAGCATCGTGATCCCATCCCGCCGCAGCGCCGCTTCCAGCCCCATATTGGACATCGTCGTGGCCACCACGATGCAGTTCCGCAACAGTCCGCGCTCTTTCATATCTCGCGCGACGATCAGCATCACCGCATCGCCGTTCACCACGCGGCCATTGGCGTCGGCCAGCATGGCGCGGTCGGCATCGCCGTCAAAGGTCACGCCCAGATCCGCCTGCAGGCTGGCCGTCTCCGCCGCCACTATCTCCGGATGCAGCGCCCCGCATCCGGCATTGATGTTCCGCCCATCCGGCGCGGCATGGGTCAGATGAACCGTGCCGCCCAGATCCGCAAATAGCTCCGGCGCAATGGCCGACGCGGCCCCGTTCGCGCAGTCCAGCACCACCCTCAGCCCGTTCAGATCCAGGCCCGGAACCGCCGCGCGCAGAAATGCCTCGTAATCGGCACGGTACTTCGCATCCACCGCCGGAGGTGCGCCTGCCTCAGGCGTCTGCGCCGTTTCCAGCCGCCGGAAAATCTCCTCTTCGATCCGCAGCTCCGTTTCATCCGCCAGCTTGTAGCCGTCGCTGCCGAAAACCTTAATGCCGTTATCCTGCCAGGGATTGTGCGACGCCGAAATCACCACGCCCGCCGAAAATCCATGCCGCCGCGTCAGGTATGCAATCGCCGGCGTGGTAATTGTGCCCGCATTCTCGACCTCGGCTCCACCGTCGCGCAGCCCCGCGGCCATCATCGCCGCGATCCATGCCCCCGACTCGCGCGTATCCATCCCCAGCAACACGCGCGGCTTCGCATGGGTTCCGTTCACCTGATGCGCCAGCGCCAGTCCCACTGCGTAAATCGTCTTCGCGTCTAGCGGAGCCTCGCCCGCCACCGCCCGAATCCCATCCGTACCAAACAGCTTTCTCATTGACCCTCAGTATCCTGTTCGATTTCGCTCACACGGCTCCGTACGCGCCCCCGCGCCAGCCTGGTGACGATGGTTTGTCCTTCTGCGAGGCTCTCCGTCTCTTTTACCAGCCCGCCCCGCTCGTCGTACACCAGCGCATAACCTCGGCTGAGTACCGCCAGTGGCGAAAGTGCGCGCAACTGCCGCGTCAGCCCCGCCTGCTGCTCACGGCCCGCTCGCAAACGCTGCCCGGCAGCCCGCGCCAGCCTCGCATCAATGGCCAACAGACGCTCCCTTGCAGCACTCGTTTGCCACGCGACGTTCTGCCGCGCCAGCCTCGCGGAAAGCTGCTGTAGCCGGTCGTTCGTCCGGTAAAGCCGCCCCCGCCAATGGGTCTCCATCCGCATGCCCAGTTCGTCCACGCGCTGCTGCTTGCGTCGCAACTGGTCCGTGGTTCGCATCAGGATCGACTCCGCCCGCACCCGCCCCAGCGCGCCCGCTGCCTGCATCAGCCGGTACCGGCACGCGCGCACCAGCCGCTGATCCAGCGCCCCCACCCGTTCCGCAACGTTGTGCAGCGCAGCCGTCACCAGCTCCGCTGCGGCTGAAGGCGTCGGCGCGCGCAAATCCGCCACAAAATCCGCTATCGTGAAGTCCGTCTCGTGCCCCACCGCTGAAATTACAGGCAGATCCGACGCTGCAATCGCCTCAGCCAGCAGCTCCGTGTTAAACGGCGCCAAATCCTCCAGGGACCCGCCGCCCCGTGCGATCACGATCGCATCTACTTCGCGCGTGCGGTTGAAATACGCAATCCCGGCCGCCACCTCCGCCGCAGCGCTTTCCCCCTGCACCGTCGCCGGATACAACAGCACATGCAGTCCCGAGTGGCGTCGGTTCACAATGTTCACAAAGTCGCGGATCACCGCGCCCGTCGGCGACGTCACAATCCCCACGCAGTGCGGAAACGCCGGCAGCGGCTTTTTCCGCGCCGCATCGAACAGCCCCCGCGCCTCCAGTCGCGCCTTCATCTGCTCAAAGGCAATCTGCAGCGAGCCCGCGCCCACTGGCTCCATGAACTCCGTCACCAGCTGCATCTGCCCGCGCTGCTCGTAGATGGATACCTTGCCCCGCAGCAGCACGTGCAGCCCATCCGCCGGACGGAAGCGCAGCAGCGAAGCCTGCCTTCGGAACAGCACCGCCGGCAGCTGCGCCTCTCCGTCCTTCAGCGTGAAATAGAGATGCCCCGAAGGCGCGGGCCGCAGGTTGGAAATCTCCCCCTCCACCCACAAGTCGCCGTACTCGCGCTCCACATGCGCGCGCACCTCGCCCACCAGGTCGCCGACCTTCCAGATATGGCGCGTCACAGGCGACTCAAAGCTGAATCCCAGCTGCCTCTCGACGCCCTTCTGCGGACTGGATGAAGGAGTCACAAACGCTGAGTATAGACCCACCCCCCGGCGGATCGTTGTGGCGGACCGCCATCAAAACATCGTGTCCCGGCAGCGCTGCGCACCCCCGCCGCCATCCGCCCCGCAAATGCTTTAGCATCGCTCCAGTGCTCACGCTCGAAACTCCGGTGCAGTACGTCAAGGGCATCGGCCCTGCCATCGCCAAAATGCTGGCGGAAAAAGGCATGGCCACCGTTGAGGATCTCCTCCTCCACCTGCCCTTCCGCTATGAGGACCGGCTCAATCCGCGCCCGCTTAGCACGCTCCAGCCCGGCGAAACCGTCAGCGTCATTGGCGAAGTCCGCGGCTCCACCCTGCTCCGCACCCGCCGCATGCCCATCTTCGAAATGACCGTTGGCCAGGGCCTCGACTCCGTCAAGTGCATCTGGTTCCACGGCACGTATCTCGAAGGAAAGTTCCATGCCGGCCAGCTCGTCGCCCTTTATGGCCGCGTCGAGGCTTCCCGCTCCGGACGCGGCTTCAAGATGATCCAGCCGCAGTTTGAGATCCTTCCCGAGGGCCACGACGACGAAACCGCCCTCGACCGCCTCCTCGAAGTCGGCCGCATCACCCCCGTCTATGAATCCCTGGGCGGCAGCCGCCTCGCCTCCCGCTGGATTCGCCGCATCATCTGGCACATTCTCGACGAGCTCAAATCCGCCACTTTCCCTGAAACCCTCCCTGCCGCCATCCTCCAGCGCCTCAACCTGCCCAATCGCCATCAGGCCCTCCGCGACGTCCACTTCCCTCCCGCTGGAACCTCGATCACACAGCTCCAGTCCGCCGCCACGCCCGCGCATCGCCGCCTCATCTTCGAGGAGCTTTTCTATCTGGAGCTCGGCCTCGAGCTGAAGCGCCGCAAATTCCTGGAGCGCGAAGGCGTCGCCTTCGCCACCACTCCCGACGTCCGCGCCGCGCTCCGCGACGTGCTGCCCTTCCATCCCACCGCCGCGCAAAAGCGCGCCCTCGGCGAAATCGCCTCCGACATGCGCCGCCCCGCGCCCATGCGCCGCCTGCTCCAGGGAGACGTCGGCTCCGGCAAAACCATCGTCGCCCTCCAGGCCATGCTCATCGCCATTGAAAACGGCTACCAGGCCGCGCTCATGGCCCCCACGGAAATCCTCGCCACCCAGCACTACCTCTCCGCACGCCGCATCCTCGAAAAATCCTCCAGACGCTACCGCATCACCCTGCTCACCGGCTCGCTCGACGAGGACGTCAAGCGCACCGCCCGCCGCAAAATCTTC
>DAHVZZ010000261.1:0-2259 GCA_027323785.1 Acidobacterium sp.
ATCCGGAAATTCCGTCCGCCCTGAAACGCATCGGTTTCCGTCCGGATCACCCGTGATTCCCGCCGGCTCGCCCGGCATAACACCCGCTGCAGGATCGTAAATCCTGGGAGGAAACAGCTATTAACACTCGCAAGGCAAAAGATACCCGCGATGCCCGCGACGTGGTCCTGCCCGCGGAGCGCCCGATAAGCCTCCGCGAGCTTGCTTCTCATCTGGGCCTCTCGCTGACCACCGTTTCCCGCGTGATGAACAACTGCGGCTCCGAGTACCGCATCGCCCAGGCAACCCAGCAACGCGTGCTGCAGGCCGCCGCGCGCCTCAACTACGAGCCCAACGCCTTTGCCAGCGGCCTCCGCAGTAAAAAGAGCCTCACCGTCGGCGTCATGGTCCCCGAGATCAGCGAAGGTTACGCGGCCACTGTCCTCAGCGGCATCGAAAACGCCCTCCTACAGGATCGCTTCTTCTATTTCGTCGTCAGCCATCGCCATCGCGCCGACCTCCTGCAAAAGTATCCGCGCCTGTTACTATCCCGCTCCGTCGAAGGCATCATCGCCGTCGACACGCCCATCCAGGAGCCGCTTCCCGTTCCCGTCGTCACCGTCTCCGGTCACCGGAAAAAGAAGGGCATCCTGGCCATCGAGCTCGACCATTCTGCCGCCGCCCATCTCGCCTTGTCCCATCTCCGCGATCTCGGCCACCGCGAAATCGCCTTCATCCAGGGCCAGACCTTCAGCTCCGATACCATCCCCCGCTGGGAGGCGATTCGTCAGACCTGTTCCGCTCTCAATATCCCCATCGATCCCAACCTCGTTATCCGCCTCGAAGGCATGGCCCCCGGCAGCGAACCGGGTTATCAGGCCACCCGCAAGCTGCTCCAGCGCAGCCAGAACTTCACCGCCCTCTTCTGCTTCAACGACGCCTCCGCCATCGGAGCCATCACGGCCCTCCATGAAGCTGGCCTTCGCGTGCCCCGCCGCGTCTCCGTCGTCGGTTTCGACGACATCCCCGGCGCGGCCACCATCCATCCAGGCCTCACCACCGTGCGCCAGCCGCTCTATGAAATGGGCCAGACCGCCGCCGGAAACCTCCTGCAGTTAATCCGCGACGGCCTCCACGAACCACCCCAACCCTCCATTCTCGTCAAGCCCAGCTTCGTCCGGCGTCATTCCACTGCCAAAGCAGCTTCGCTATGACCCGCTGCCGCCTGTCGCGATCGCAGCCCCCGGAAATCCCGTCCCGCCGCCTCTTACAGCAGCTTTTGTCTCGTTCCTGTGTCTAATCTGCTGAAAGGTATCGGCCCATGCGTTTATCCCTGCTCCTGCTGCTCATCGGTTCCCTCCCGCTGGCGCTGCGCGCTCAGGCGCCCGGCCTGCCCGTCGGACAGACTCACTACAGCATCGTTCAGGCCAGCAACGGCCACTCCGTCGGCTCCGCCGCCTGCAATGTCGCCTCCACGCCCGAGGGCTATCTCATCGGCTCCAGCGGTACCCTGACCCTTTCCAAATTCAGCTACACCTTCAGCAATTCCAACCGCCTCGATCCTCAGCTCAACATCGTCTCCGACGACCTCACCGGCACCGTCAACAGCTCTCAGGTCGTCTTCCATATGGCCTCCGACTCCACCGGCCGAAAGTTCGACGTCAGCATCGTCGCCTCCGGCAAAACCACCACCAACAACTTCACTCGCCGCCGCAACACCGCCCTGCTCCCCGACCTCGATCCCGCCGCCTATCTCGCCATGGTCCACTTCGCCCTTGCCCAGGCGCCCTACGCCTGGGTCGTCATACCCAAACAAAACGGCATCCTCGTCCCTGCCAATTATCGCGGAGACGCCGATGTGAGCGGCACCTTCAACGGCCAGTCCATCCTCGTCCACCACGCCACCGTCATCGTCAGCGCCACCAACGGCATCTCCGTCGAGCTCTACTACAGCAGCGACGGCAGCCTCTTCGAGGCGGACCTTCCCGAACAGAATTTCTATGTGATTCGCACCGGCTTCCACCTGCTCAGCCGCCCGCAGTACACGCCGCCGCGCGGAGCCGCTCCTCCATCCGCCGCCCAGCCTGGCGCCCAACCCGGCGCTCAGCCGAACGGCCAGCCCGGCGCTCAGCAGCCGTGACCCTCGCCTGAGCCCGCCCGTTCCCCGGCAAACGCCCCTGCCAGATTCATCACCAGCCGCACTGCCCGGGGAACGGCCCTCCGCACCGCCATCGAAAGCTCTTCCCCGTATCCGAACGCGTCCGCTCCCACTGTCAGCAG
>DAHVZZ010000264.1:0-2774 GCA_027323785.1 Acidobacterium sp.
CCTCCAGTCGGGATGCTCAAAGCCCTCCATCGAAAGCCCCCCCGCGACGACGTTCAGCAGGTTTCCTCGCCAGCCGCGACGGCGCTCATAAGCCGCCAGTCCGTCCAGAACCGCCCGATTCGCAGCCTTCTGCAAATTCAGATCCAGCGTCGTATATACCTTCAGCCCCCCGGCGTGAACCTCCTGCGAGCCAAATCGCCGGCTCAGCTCCTGCCGCACCTCTTCCACAAACCATGGAGCCACCGTGTTCGGAGGTGGCTCGATATGCAGCCCCAGCGGCGTCGTTCGCGCCGCCTCCGCCTGCGCCACCGTGATCTTCCCATCCTGCAGCAGCCCGTCGATCACCAGATTGCGCCGCCGCAATGCCCGGTCCGGATGCAGAATCGGCGAATACTCTGACGGCCCTTTCGGCAAACCTGCCAGCAGCGCGGCCTCCGGCAGCGTTAGCTGGTTGGCGTGCGTCGAAAAATAGTATTCGGCCCCGGCCTCGAACCCGTAAACCCCGCTGCCCAGATAAATCTGGTTCGCATAGAGCGTGAAAATCTGCTTCTTGGTGAACTTGTGCTCGATCTGAATCGAGAGAAATGCCTCCTGCACCTTCCGCGTAAACGTCCGCTCATTCGACAGAAATAGATTGCGCGCAAGCTGCATCGTCAGCGTCGACGCCCCCTGAACGTGGCCTCCCGAAAATACATCGTGCCACGCCGCCCCCGCCACGCGAAGCAGATTCACGCCCCAGTGGCTCTCGAAGTTGCGGTCTTCTGTCGAAATGATGGCCTCGCGCAGAATCGGCGCAAAGTCGTAGTACCCCACCACTACCCGCCGCTGCAGCGCGAACGACCCGATGATGTGCCCATGGATGTCGTACAGTTCCGTCGTTGTCGCGGGCCGAAAGTGTTCCAGTTCGTCCACCTGAGGCAGATCCACCGAATAAACCAGCATCAGCCCCGCCAGCGCGCCCGCCGCGGCGGCCAGAACGATCAGAAATAGAATGGCAAAACTGCCGGCAACTTTGCGGCGTCCGGAACCAGGATCGAAAGGCTCAAGGTGCGATCGGCCGAGGGTCGGTTCAGAGTCGTCCGGAGATGGTGTGATCAGATTCACGTTCCGCCGCCGCGGCAGGGACAAATCTGCCCAGCCCACTCACATTATGGTCCCGCGCACGACCGGCTGCGCCGCTTCCCGCCCCAGTCCATCAATCCCCGGGCGGTTACGCCGATTACTCCCGCTACAAATGCACCGCGGAAATCCCTTCGCCGGTGCCTGTCACCCCCTCTGCGGGGTGCTCTTTCCTTTCAGAATGTCCAGCCCCTTGTTGAGCTGGTCGTCGGTCCGCGGCTGTTTTGCCGCATTCGGAAGCAGATCGTCGTTCGGAGCCTCGCTGATCGGCACGTTGGGCGTAATCGCGTCGTCCTCGATCTTGCTGCCGGACGGCGTCTCATACTTCGCAATCGTCAGCTCGATCGCCGCGCCGCTCGGAAGATTGAAGATCTTGTCCTCAGCACCCGCCCCAAACGTCCGGTTGCCCACCACGTCTCCCCGCTTGTTGTCCAGCACCGCGCCCGCTACGATCTCCGCCGCTCCAGCCGTTCCCTGGTTCACCAGCACCACCAGCGGAGCAGCCGTCACAAACTTCGACGCATCCGCAGAAAACACCTTCGTCGGAACCGTCTGTCCCTGAAGCTTCGCGATCACTCCCGACTTCAGAAAAGCATTCGCCAGGCGCATCCCCTGCTCCGGGCTTCCCTCCGCCACGTCCCGCAGATCCAGAAGCACCTTCTTGTTGCCGTTCTTCGGCATCTGCTGCAGGCGTGCAATGATCTGGTCGACCCGGTCGCTGGTCAGCACATACGGCTTCAGATAAAGAATGCTGGAATTCTCATACTGCTGCACATCGAGCGCCGGCGGAACCACTTCGGCACGCGTCAGCTTCATATCCACCGGCTGCGGCTTGGCCGGCCGCACCAGCTGGAATTTCACCTCTGTCCCAGGCTGCCCGTGCAGCAGCGCCCGGATCATCGATACCGACATGTCCCGCGTCGATTGCCCCTCGACTGAATTGATCAGATCTCCGTCCTGAATGTGTGCTTCCTGTGCCGGGCTTCCCGGCAGCACCGAAACCACGCTGCCGTATCCATACCGCTTCGAGACAATCATCCCCGGACCGGCCTTGCCGTCCTTCTGATGCTCCTGATAGCTGGTCCACTGCGCCGGCGTAAAGTACCCCGAATCCGGATCCAGCGACTGCAGCAGCCCGTGCAGAGCCCCGTCCGTCACCGTTTCCAAATCCGGTTTCGTCACGTAATCCGTCTGGATCTTGTGCAGCACTTCCTCGTACACGCCCATCTGGCGATAGGCTCCGGTGCTCTGGTTGGCGCTCACACCCGCTGGACCAAAGCCGCCCAGCAGGGCTACTGCGATCAGGGCGACAGAAAGACCGAGAACGACGCGATGGAAACTTCTGGACATAAGATTTCACACGGAGGGGGAGCCACCGAATACTCCCATGATACCTCACGCTATTCGTAGCGCAGCGCCTCGATCGGGTCCAGGTTCGCGGCCTTCCACGCCGGATATATTCCGAACACAATCCCGATCAGCCCCGACACAACAAAAGCGATCACCGTCCACAGCGTCGACATGCTGGCCGGGAACGAGGCCCCGTAGCGGATGGCATACGTAATCATCCCACCCAGAATGATCCCAATAACCCCGCCCAGAAAGCACAGAGTCATCGCCTCGAACGTGAACTGAATCAGCACGTTGCGTTTGGT
>DAHVZZ010000270.1:0-11681 GCA_027323785.1 Acidobacterium sp.
GGTGGAATTGCTGCGGCAGCATCATGCGGATGCATTTGTTACGACGGCAAAGGATTTTGCTCGCCTCGATGTTGGTACGCGCACGGCTCTGGAAAATGCCGCACCTGTCCACGTGGCTCGCCTGGGCCTCACGCTTCGCGATGAACCGATGGTCATCGATCAGCTGATGGGATCGCTTCCGGGAGCGGGAGACCGGCCGGGGCGCATGAGAAAATAGAGAATTGCCGAACAGTTCAAAAGATTTGCGGGTGCTCATCGTGCGTCTGGGAGCCATGGGGGATATTTTGCACTCGATGCCCGCCGTGACTGCGTTGCGCCGCGCGCATCCGCGCTGGTTTGTGGGCTGGGCTGTGGAGCCGCAGTGGCGCGGGCTGTTTGCAGCCGGGAACGCGCAGCCTCGGACGGCGGGGATGCCGCTGGTGGATCGCCTGCATGTGGTTCCAGCGAAACAGTGGGCGCGGGCTCCGCTGGGCGCCGCCACCTGGGCGGAGATGCGGCGCGTTCGCAGGGAGATCCGATCCATGCGCTATGACCTTGCAGTCGATATGCAGGGCGCGGTGCGGTCGGCCCTGATTGCCGGGTGGGCGGGGAGTGGCAATGTGGTTGGCGAGGCGAGGCCGCGGGAGTATGCCGCCCGATGGCTCTTTGACCGGAAGGTGGCCACGCGCGGAGTCCACGTGATCGAGCAGTCGGCAGAGCTGGCGGAAGCGGTGCAGGGTGAGTCGCTGCCGATCCCACTGCCGATGCTGCCCTGCGATGCGGCGGCGGAAGCCGAGGCGGCCGGGATTCGGGAGCCGTTTGTGCTGCTGAGCCCCGGTGCGGGATGGGGCGCCAAGAGATGGCCGGCGGATCGGTATGGGGCGGTGGCGCGGCGGCTGGCGGAGGCTGGGTATTCGGTGATGGTGAATACGGGCCCGGCCGAAGAGCAGATTGCCCAACAGGTGGCGGAAGCCTCAGGAAATGCCGCGCGCCCGCTTTCGCTCGATATGGGCCGGCTGATTGCCTACACTCGGCGTGCGGCGCTGATCATCGCGGGAGATACCGGGCCGCTGCACCTGGCCTGCGCGCTTGGACGGCCAGTGGTGGCCATTTTTGGACCGACGGACCCAGCGCGGAATGGCCCCTTCCATAGCCGGAGCGTGGTGCTGCGTCACCCGGACAGCGTGCGGGACCACACGCGACGGTCGGAACCGGAGGCCGGGCTGCTGACCATCACGCCAGAGAGCGTCGCGCGGGCGGCTTTGTCGCTGCTGGAGGCGAGTTGATGGCCGTCACCGCTTCGCGCAGCCAATGGAGCCGGATCGCCCGGCGCATCCGCGTGCCCATGGGGTTTGCGTTTGCAGCGTTTTTCCTGTGGCTGGCAGCACCGACGGCGCTTTTCCTGGGGCTGAGCCTGCTGCTGGTGGTTCCGGGGCTGCTGCTGCGGGGGTATGCGTCCGGATATGTAAGGAAGAATGCGGAACTGACGACTACCGGGCCGTATGCGTATACGCGGAACCCGTTGTACCTTGGGTCGATGCTGATTGCTTTTGGATTTGCGCTGGGCGCGCGCAGTCTGTGGATCGCCATGGCGCTCGCGGTGCTGTTTGCCGTCATCTATATTCCTGTCATCCGTTCGGAGGAGGAGTATCTGCGCTCGGTGTTTCCTGGGTTCGACGCTTATGGGGCGCGTGTACCGCGCCTGCTGCCGCGGCTGACTCCGGCGAAGGGTCCGAATGCGGAACCGGGGGGCTTTTCTTCGCAACTGTATCGAAGGCATCGGGAATATCAGGCCCTTCTGGGCGCTCTCAGCATGTATGCTGCTCTCATCCTCAAGCTGATTCTGCTGCGGAAGTAAATGAAGAGGGAATCTGTATTTTGAACCGCTTTGCTGTGTTTTGCACTGAGTCGATTCGTTCCGTATGTTCGGGCTTCGCGCGGGGCGGCGTTATTGCGCTGGCTTCGTGCCTCACGCTGGCTGCGGCCGCGCAGGGGAATCCGGCTGCGCAGAAGCCGATGCCGCGGCTGAATCCGCCGCTTCCTGAATACAGTTTTCCTGCGAACGAGACGCTGAACTACTCGGTTGACTGGCGTGTGTTTCCCGCGGGAACGACGCAGATTCACCTGCAGCAGGAAGGCGACGAGGAGCATGTGACGGCGACCGCGCAGACTCTGGGCGCCATCAGCCTGATCTATCGGGTCTTCGACCATTACGAATCGACGTTCAATCGGACTACGGGCTGTTCCGCGGGATTTTCGAAGCAGCTTCAGGAAGGGCATCGCCGGGTGAACACCGACCTGCGGTTCGACTACGGACGAGGCATGGCGGTGCTGAACCAGAAGAATCTGGTTTCCGGAATCAGCAAATCCGCGGAAGCTCCGGTTGGACCGTGTGTCACGGACCTGCTGTCGGCGATCTTCTATCCGCCATCGCAGCGTCTGGTTCCGGGGCAGAACTTTCGTGTGCCGCTTGGCGACTCACTGCGAACGGTGGCGGTGACGATGAACGTGGAGGCGCGGGAGACGGTGAAGACGCCGCTGGGCACGTATCAGACAATCCGGGTGCAGCCTACGGCAGACGCGGGAGTGGTGAAGGCGCGAGGCAATATCTGGATCTGGTACACGGACGACGAGCGGCACATTCCCGTGCAGATGCGAGCGCGGCTGTTCTGGGGAACGATCACGTTCAGTCTTACGTCGATCACGACGAAGTGAAGCTCAGTGGATGAGGAACCGCTCCCGCATCAGGCGCTGCAGGCGGGGGCGATAGATCAGGTCGAAGGCCAGTTCCTTCCCAGGAAACATGGCGAGCGCCGCCCGGCGGGTGTCCGCGACCATCTCCGAGGCCTGGTCGACGGTGAGGGTCTGGTCCTGCGCGATGACCGACATCACCATGTTGACCATGATCTGCAGGCGGCGCATTCTGCGTCTTTCATCCTGCAATTCTTCGGGCGTCTGGACGATCGAGGGGATCCCGGAGACGTGCCCGGGAGTATCGGGTTGCGAGGCCATGCGGTGCGATCCTCCGTTGGCAGATCGTATAACACTTCAGACTGCGCAGGGGCGGAAAAGATTCGGCCGGGCGGGTCCGGAGGGCATGGCCGAGCGCGGTTGTCCGACGCCGAACGGATCAAGCAACTCGACAGTCGCGGGTAACTACTGCCACGGGAACGCCTTCCGCGGCGGAAGCAAAAAATCGGTCGGCTTCGATTTCTGTCATGCGGAGGCATTGTCCGCCGCCAAAGGCCCGTCCCAGCACGCGAGGAGAAGCCTCCAGCCAGCGGGTCCGCGCGGGCGTGTCGGCGTGATTATTATCGAGCGCTGCCGCAGCGATTCGCGTCAGGAGGGGCAAGATCCGCTGCCTGTCTTCGGCCGCGTTCCAGGTAACGCGGCAGGGCAGGGAATCCCAGTCCCGCGGGGCAGTAAGGCGTGAGAGGGGAACGGCTCCGCGCTCCAGAAACAGCTCCAGTCCGGGGGCATCGGGTGAAGCGGAGAGGAGATCCGGCTGAAGGCCGCGATCCGCCATTTGAGGGAGGCATGTTTCCGGTAAGGCGTCGAGGCCGACGCTGACGGCACGTTTCTGGCGAAGCTCGTTTTTCAGGATGCGGAGAGCCTCGTCGAGGTGGCCGACGACGAAGTCGCACAGGCCGGCGCGCAACGCCTCGCGAATGACGCCGCGGTCGAGATCACCGTCGACGCAGAGAACAGAGGCCCCGGCAAGGACGCCGGCGAGCGAGTCCGCGATTCCGACTTCAGCAAAACCGCGGCACAGCAGCAGTTTGCCGCCCAAAGATCCGCCAAAATGATCGCGTGCCACGCGAGTCACAGTCAGATAGCGTTCATGAACAGTACACAGGCTGGGGAGGATCATCGCGCAACCGGCATTTTCGCATCCATCGCGCGGCGTGTGGCGGGCGCAGGCCCGCTACCAGCTGGAGTAGGGTTTTCCATTTGATCCCGTCTCGTCCGATCCGCTGTGGACGTCGGTAATTCCTGTTTGCGACTGATCGATGCTGGAGTAGGTGTCACTGGAGTCCGTAACCCAGGTGCTGCGGCTCTGAGTCATGGGATCGACCGGAATGGCCCGCAGGTAGCCGGACTGCACGAGGTCATCGAGGGACTGGGGGGCTTTATCCTTGTCCATCGTGTACGACTGAATGGCAGTCCGCATGACGTGCAGGTCTTCCTTCAGGGCCGCCTCGCGAGCACTCTTGACCGCAGCGGTGAATTTGGGGATTGCAATCGCCGCCAGGATGCCGATGATGAGCATGACGATCATCAGCTCGACGAGCGTGAATCCTTCTTCCCTTTTTCGAATGCTTCTCATTGCCTGCAACTCTCTACCAGTCTCGGTATTTGGTGCCGTTCAGGGCGGTGCCACCTGATTTGTCGTACACATCGAAGACGTTCTGTCCGCCCCAGGAATCGCTGTTGGGGGAATCCTGCATGGAGCGCAGGCCCCAGTTCTTTCTGCCGGTCATGGGGTCCACAGGAATCTTGCGCAGGAATCGAACTTTTTTGCCTTGTACTTCCACGCCGTTGACCAGTGTTTGCAGAGTGGGCGGGTAGTTGAAGCTCCCGACCTTGGTCTGAAAGGCGTGACGGTCGGCCGCATCCTTGTAAGCGTCGATGGCGGCGCGCATCTCCCACAAGTCGTAGCGGAGCATCTTCTCTTTTTCGCGCTGGACCTGAAAGCGAGCGAGTGGGACCGCTGCCGAGGCGAGGATCGAGAGGATCGCCACGGTGACGATCAGTTCGACCAGGGTCAGCCCCGTCTCGCCGCCGGCCCGTTTCCGATTTTGCAAGAATAACCGCATTGTTGAACCATTTTGCAGCCGCTACTGAATGTGAACGACCGCGTCGGATCCTATGGCCGGCAAGACCTGCTGCCGGCTGTTACGTATTGCAGGCGTCATGATAGCGACCTGGGCATTTCCAGGGGCCTTCGCCTTAAAGGTCAGCACGCAAACCGTGCCCGATCCGGTGATTCCGGTTGTTCCCGGGGGCCGCGAGACTGCGATCGCCACGTTGCCATTTCCGTCGTCGCGGTGGGCCAAAGCAACGGCCTGTCCGTCCCTCCCCAGGAAGTTGGTGATCCTCCTGGTCGCCATATCTACATTGACCAGTTGCAGCCGCGAATTGTCATAGTGGACCTGCAACGGAACGGCAAATACATCATGGCCGCCATTGAGATTGATGTCCATCTGGAAAGTTGAACCTACTTTTTCGTTTGGCTGGGCTGGCTTGAGCAACAACTGCGCCGGAGGAGCGGAATTCATATCCCGCTGCTGCTGGGCCAGTGCGTTCGCAGCAGCCTGGGGGGCGGTGACTGGAGGCTGAGGCACAGCCGGGGCCACGGAGTTCACAGTTGCTGATCCGGCCAGCGGCTTTGGCTGGGCGCCGGGTTCTGCGGCTCCTGCCGGAGCGGACTGCGGCTGCTCCATCTCCAGGGGACGAACGACGACATTGTTGGCGGTGCCGGTATCGATTTCCCGCAGATCGCCGGCGGTCAGCTGTTCCTGGCGAATGACATGAGGGACCAGCAAAAAGACGATTTCGTCATTGGTCACCTCGGACTGACGCGTGCTGAAGAGGTACTTGATGAGCGGCAGGTTGGCCAGACCCGGCGTGCCGCTGATACTCAGGGTTTTCTGATGCTGCAGGATGCCGCCGAGAAGATTTGCTTCGCCGTTTTTCAGGCGAATGGTTTGATCCACGATGCGCTGGGTAATGATCGGCTCGGTAATTCCGCCGATGTTGGTGGATCCATTGGTAGCGGAAACCTCGATCTTCGACTTGAGGGATACATCGCCGTCGAGATGCACGGTGGGCTTCAAGTTGAGGCTGACACCGACGTTGATGTACTGAAACTGGGTGTTGACCAGGGAGCTGACGATGGCGGTGGCCGCACCGGTCTGATAAGAACCCGTTGCGATGGGGATCCGTTCGCCGATTTTGAGCGAAGCTTCCTGGCCGTCGGAGATGCGGATCTGGGGATTCTGAATGATCCGGGAACGATTATCGGTGAGCAGCAGATTGACGGCGGCCTGACCGATGGTAACGGCAAAGTTGGTGGAGTTCAGATGGGCCAGATTATTCAGTGTCAGACTGCTGTTGGGCGTTGAGACTCCCGAGTTGTTCGCCGAACTGGAGGAATTGGTATTGGTGATATTGGCGTTCGACGGCTGGAAGTTGATGCTGGCGGTCTGCGGCAGCTGTACGCCGATGTTATGGAGGAGATCCCTGCTGACCTCCATCACCGCTACGTCCAGGATGACCTCCGGCTTGGACTTGTCCAGATCGGCGATGAGTCGTCTGGCGAGCAGGATTTCGTCCGGGGTTCCGCGCATGACGATGGCATCGTCGCTGGCGACGCCGTTGATCCGGGCGTCCTGGAACATATTGCGGAGCACGGTCATGGTTTCGGTGAAGTCGTTCTGCTGGGCGACGTTGTGGAGGTAGAAGGTCTCCACGGCCTGCTGATCCAGCTCCATGTGCTTGGCGCGGGTGTCCGCCGCCACAAAGATGGTGTTGGAGGTGACGGGACGCCAGAAGGTACCCGAACTCATGGCCACGATGCGCAGGGCGTTATACCAGGTGACGTTATTGAGGTCCACCTGGATGCGACGTGAGCTGTAGGAGGGGTCGAAGAGGACGTTGATCCCGGCGGCTTTGGCGATGGCGCGGTAGACGATGCGACTGTCCGCCACCATGTGGAGGGTAAGGGGCTCATTCGACAGGGGCTTGAGCTGAACCGGAGGGGCGAGCTCCTGAAAAGCCTGCCTCACGGTTCGCGGAGCCTGGCGCGTACCCATCTTTCTGCCATTGAGGATGGCTTTGGTCGCCTGGATGTCCTGCGATGCCAGCTCGTTGCTGGGGTCGATTTCGAGGGCTCGGAGAAATTCCGTGAGGGCGCCGGTATAGTCGCCCTGGTCGCGCAGACGCTCTCCGCGCTCCACATGGATAGCCGCGGCATCAAAGCGGACGCGTTGATAGGAGAGGCGATATTGCTCGTCGTCCGGCTTCTTCTGGAATGCGCGGTAGTAGTCCTGGTACGCGGCCAGGGTATTGCCTGCATCCTCAGCCTTTCTTCCCTGCTTAAACCAATGCTTCGCCGACTGTGCGCCGGCGTGTGGGGTCGCCGCGAGAAGTGCGGCAAAAAGTGCCCAGTTCATCCACCTAAGCTTCATGGAACTCCATCATGAGCGGAAATTGTTCCCGAAAGAAATTGACCGATGCCATCCAGGCGGCTTTCAGTTTCGCGATTTCGCCCGAATCGCGCCGGGTATAGTATCGCATTCCACTGCATCGGCTTGCGTGTTTCCGAGACTGATTGCCGAAGGGGAGTTCGGCGCGATCCTGCGGTTCAATTGGCGGCCTGGCGGCAAACATATACGATGAAAATCTGGAACCGAATTTATGGCCCGCGCTTCCTCCCATCCCGTTAAGCCCAACCCGCCGAAGCCCAAGCCTCGCGATCCGGTTGCTTCCGGCACCCGCGACGCGGCGGTGAATCGCGCAGCCGGGCACAACTACTTTCTGCTGGAGAAGTACGAGGCCGGCATTGCGCTGCGCGGAACCGAGGTCAAGTCGATCCGGGAAGGCAAGGCGAACCTGAAGGACGCCTACGGCCTCATTAAGGACGGGGAGGCGTTTCTCCTTAACGCGCACATTGGAGCGTACTCCCACGGCAGCTACAACAATCACGACACGCTCCGCACTCGCAAATTACTACTCCACCAGGAGGAAATCCGAAAGCTCACGGGAAAGACGCAGCAGAAGGGGTTAACGCTCATTCCCACTCGGCTTTATTTCCGCCATGGGCGGGTGAAATGCGAGCTGGCCATTGCCCGGGGCAAGCAGGACTGGGATAAGCGGGAAACCGAACGGCGGCGGGAGGCGGACCGCGAGGCGCGTGCGGCGATTGCCCGCAGCCGGAAGGTCTGACCGTTCAGGGGCAAAATCGGCCAGCATTCAACCAATGCCCTGTGGAGGGAGTCGCAAAGCTATGAAAACGAATGTCGTTTCTGTGTCCGTCGCTTCGGTCGAGACTGAGCTGCTTGTGGTGATGGCCTGGGATTCCAGTCCGGCCGCCGGGAACGGCGATACCCAGCCCGCAATCCAGGTTGCCGCAGAGGATGCTGTTCGAACGGCCGCTCAGGCGGTGCTGGGAGGCGGCGAGTTCAAAGCCGATTCCGGAGAAACGCTGCTGCTCCACAATCCCTCGGGGTTGAAGGCAAAGCGGCTGCTCCTCGTCGGATTGGGGAAGGCGGCCAAAGTAACTGCCCATGAGGTTCGGAAAGCGGCCGGAGTCGCGGTGCGTTTTGCCAAGCCGCGGAATGTGCGGGATTTGGCGATTGCGGTTCCAGTGGCAGAGGCGCTGGCTCCGCAGCTTACGGTTCGGGCGCTGGTTGAAGGTGCGATTGTCGCCGATTTTGACCCGGATGTGTATCGTTCCGACCGCAAGGATCGGAGCTTAGTGAGCCTGCAGGTGGTTCTCGGCCCTGGGGGCGATCAGGGTGCGGCTGAGGCCGGTATGACCGAGGGTGTTGTGGTTGCGGAGTCGCAGAACTTCGCCCGAACGCTGATCAACGAGCCGGGCAATCGGATGACGCCGACGATTCTGGGAGAACGGGCGGCGGAGATGTGCCGGGAGTCGGGGCTGCAGTGCGAGGTCTACTCGACGGAGAAGCTTCGGGAGTTGCAGAT
The DNA here is from genome assembly GCA_027323785.1 of Acidobacterium sp. Lineage (GTDB taxonomy): Bacteria > Acidobacteriota > Terriglobia > Terriglobales > Acidobacteriaceae > Palsa-343. Next base: position 8,689 of record DAHVZZ010000270.1, read on the forward strand.
GGGGGCGTTTCTGAGCGTCACGCAGGGATCGGACGAGCCGCCCGCGCTCATTGTGATGCGGTATGAGCCGAAGGACGCGCCGGCGGACGGACCGGTTCTGGGGCTGGTGGGGAAGGGCATTACGTTCGATTCGGGCGGTATTTCTCTCAAACCCGCCGACAGCATGGAGAAGATGAAGTACGACATGGCGGGAGGCGCGGCCATGATCGGAGCCATGAGGGCGATTGCTCGGCTCCAGCCCCGAGTGCGGGTTCTTGGGATTGTGTGTGCGGCGGAGAATATGCCTTCGGGGAAGGCGCAAAAGCCGGGCGATGTTCAGATCTCGATGCCATTCAACGGCAGACCGGGCAAGTCAATCGAGATCATCAATACCGATGCGGAAGGAAGACTGGTTCTCGCCGATGGGCTGACGTATGCACGGAAGCTTGGCGCGACCCACCTGATCAACGCCGCCACGCTTACAGGAGCCGTGGCCGTCGCTCTGGCAACGATCAACGGCGGGGCCTTCTCGAACGACGACGAGAGCTTTGGGCGTTTCGCCGAGGGGCTGAAGATCTCAGGGGAGCGGTTCTGGCGTTTGCCGGTGGAGGATGAATACCGCGAGCTGATCAAGTCCACGATTGCGGACATCAAGAACACGGGTGGCCGGTACGGGGGCGCGATTACCGCGGCGATGTTCCTGAAGGAGTTTGTGGGCGAGACGCCGTGGATTCACCTGGACATTGCCGGAATCGCGTGGAGCGACGATGCGAAGCCGTGGGCGGCCGCGGGTCCTACGGGCGCGGCGGTACGGAGCATCATCGAGTGGGTGCGAAGCTTTTCGGCTTGAGAGATGAGGCGGCGGGAAGAGAAACCGCCGCCGCTGTAGACTGCCTGACGCTTTACGCGGCTCGCAGTTTCTTTGGGTACTCCATAATCTCGTGGATCAGGGTCTTTGTGAACGCGGGGATGTCATCGGGCTTGCGGCTGCTGACAAACTGATCATCCACGACAACTTCGCGATCCACCCAGGTTGCTCCGGCGTTCTCCAGGTCGGTTTTCAGAGAGGGCCAGGAGGTGAAGGTGCGGTTTTTGACGACTTTGGCCTCGATGAGGGTCCATGGGCCGTGGCAGATCGCTCCGACCGGTTTGCCGCTGACAGCAAAATCCTCGACGAAGGCGACGGCTTTGGGATTCATCCTGAGGTGATCGGGGTTCATGACGCCGCCAGGGAGCACCAGCGCATCGTAGTCGGCGACGCGGGCCTGGTCGAGGGTTTTGTCGACTTTCACCCGGTCGCCCCATTCGGTCTTGTTCCAGCCGCGGATCTGTCCTTCTTTGGGGGAGATGACCTCGGTTTTCGCGCCCGCGGTTTCCAGAATCTTCTTTGGCTCCAGTAACTCCGACTGCTCAAAGCCGTCGGTTGCCACAATGGCGATTCGCTTTCCGTGCAGTCCTTCCGACATGAAATCCTCCCACTGCGTTGAATCGCTTGCTGAGTATAGGAGTGAGGCACAGCAGAGGGCGTTGCCATGGCGGGTAACGGTACTATCCGATGGCGCCGCAGTGCAGATTCACAGGGCTGTAACATTTGCGGGATGGCGGCTGCTGTAGGTTACGGTGTTGGCATATCCGCCCGGGAGGGGCGTATCCATGGGTAATCGGCACAAGGCGATATGGGCCGCGGCTGCCTCGGTGGCACTGGTGGGGCTTCTGACAGCATGCAAATCATCAGGCGGCAATCAGGTCATCACGATTTCCGGAGCCGGCAGCACATTTATCAATCCGGCGATGACTCGATGGACCTACGAGTTCACCCAGTCTCACCCGAAAGTGCATGTGAATTATCAGTCGATTGGATCCGGGGCCGGAATTCAGCAGATCCGCGCGAACACCGTTGACTTCGGGGCCTCCGATGCCGCACTCACCGATAGTCAGCTGAAGGAGATGCCTCCGGTTCTGCAGATTCCGGAGAGTGCGGGCCCGGTTTGCATCACCTACAATTTGCCAGAGCTGAAGCAGCCGCTGCGGCTTTCGCCTCAGGCGCTGGCGGGCATATTTCTGGGGAGTATTAAGAGCTGGAGGGACCCGATTATCGCAAAAGACAACCCTGGGGTGAGCCTTCCGGACAAGCCGGTGCTGGTTTCTCATCGATCCGATGCCAGCGGCACGACGTCGATCTTCACGACGTATTTGGACGCGGTGAATCCGGAGTGGAAGCAAAAGGTTGGGGCGGGGACGGCGGTGAGCTGGCCCACTGGCATCGGAGGCAAGGGCAGCGAAGGAGTGACGGCGAATATCCAGAACGCGGAAGGGGCGATCGGTTACGTCGAGCTGAGCTATGCGCAGCAGAACAACCTGCCGACAGCGTCGATTGAGAACGCAGCCGGAAAGTACATTCAGCCGACCGCCGAAGGCACGACCGCAGCCATTGCGGCCTATAGTGCGGACCTGGAGAAGGATCCGCGCACGCCGATTGTGAATCCGCCGGCCAGTGCGCCAGCCGCTTATCCGATTGCGGGGCTGACGTTCCTGATCATCCCGAAGGATGGCCCGGATAAGGCAAAGCGGACGGCGCTTAAGCAGTTTGTCGAGTACATGATCACCGATGGACAGGCGCTGGCAGGCACTCTGAGCTACGCGCCACTGCCGGAGAGCATCAGGAACTACGACGAGCAGCAGCTTCGGCAGATGACGGCGGGAGGGCAGCCGATTCCGTAGTTGCGGGTGCACGCACCGAGTCTTTCGCAGCCGCCCGGAAAGTGCGGGGCGAAGAGGCCGTCGCAGAGATAGCGATGTCCGGCTGAATTATCGGCAAATAGAAAAGCTGAGCGCCTTGGGGGCGCTCAGCTCGGGGTTGATCTCAGCTTGAGATTGAAGGCGAGGACTGATAGGGTCCTAGGCGCGCTCGATTTCCTTGAGGCGTGCGGCCTTGCCACGGAGTCCGCGGAGGTAGAAGAGCTTGGCGCGGCGAACTTTGGCGGAGCGGACGCACTGCACCTTGTCGATCACTT
>DAHVZZ010000303.1:0-6261 GCA_027323785.1 Acidobacterium sp.
GCTGACTCCTGAGGAGATGCAGGGGCGCCAGATATTCGTGCAGGAATGTTCGAGCTGCCATCACGCGAACCACACGGGAGATCTGCACGGACCGAGCCTGTTTGCCATGTTCCGCAAGAAGTACCTGCCCAGTGGCGCGCCTGCGAACGACGATCGGGTGACGTACGTGATTGTGAATGGGCGGAATATGATGCCGGGTTTTGGCAATCAACTCAGTCAGCAGCAACTCCAGGCGCTGCTTGACTACCTGCACACACTATAGCGTTGAGCAGAAGCTGAACCCCGCGCCGCCGCGTTGATCACTGTCTGGGGCGAGGGACTGCCGCGGCAAAAGCTCTGGGGATGGCGACGAGTCTGACGGCGGTGGTGCTGGCGGGGCTGTATGGCCTGGGGATCGGCGACCGATCCCACGCTGGACGATGCTGATCCTGGCGGCAGCGAACCTGGTCATTGGTTCATCACCTATCCGTCCTGCAATCCGCGCGAGACAGCGGCCTATTGGGGCAGGGGATACTGCACGCCGGTGAGTTTTTCGGATACGGCCCACAACCGCTCCGCCATGGCCTCGTCGTAGGCCTGAGTTTCGGCCCGTACCCCGACGGGATAGCCGCGCATCTCGCGGAATCCGTCAGGTCCGTAGAAGTGGCCGCCATCGGCTTCAGGGCTGGTGGCGGCGTACAGGGTGGGCCACGCGCCCTGGGCATCGGACTGGGCGAACAGGGGCAACAGCAGCGGGATCAGCTTTGCGGGAAGACCGCCTCCCTGTCCGGGACCGGCTGCGAACAGGTTGGTGTTGGAAACGCCGGGATGCGCAACTATGCTGATCGCCGGCGCTTTGGCTCGTTCGAGGCGACGCTGCAGTTCAAAGCCGAACAGGAGATTGGCCAGCTTGGTGCGGCGGTAGGCTGGCCAGGGCTTGTATCCGGTCTCCCACTGGAGGTTGGCGAACTCGAGCTTTGCGCCACGGTGAGCGATGGAGCTGACGGTGACAACGCGCGCCCGCGCCGCACCGGGGGCCTGTTGGGTACTCTGCTCTTTGAGCAGCGACGGCAACAGCAGCCCAGTAAGGGCAAAGTGTCCAAAGTGGTTGGTGCCGAGTTGCAGCTCGAATCCGTCTTTCGTCACGCGGCGGGCTGGCAGGGCCATGACTCCGGCGTTGTTGATGAGCAGGTCGAGGCGACGCCCGGTCCTGAGGAAGCGGTTAGCCGCTGCGCGCACGGAATCGAGGCTGGCCAGGTCCAGGAGTTCGACTTCCAGTTCGGCCCTGGGAACATCGGTGAGGATTCGGGCTCTGGCGGCTTCCGCCTTGCCGAGGTCGCGGCAGGCGAGCACGACGGCGCATCCGGCGCGGGCCAGTTCCAGGGCGGTGTGGTAACCGATGCCGCTGTTCGCTCCTGTAATCCAGGCCAGTTTGCCCTTCTGCGGCGGAATACGGGCGGGTATCCAGTCTCGATCGACGACTGCGGTCATGGGTGTGCTTCCGCCTCCGATTCTCTGTCTCTCTAAACGGGCTGGTCTTCGGTTTCACCGAGGATTACGCGCCGGGTCATTTCGCGCTGGCCGCGGTAGAAGGTGACCATCACGGCATCACCGGGCTGATGTTGGTTCATGATTTCGGAGATGTCCTGGGAATTCGTGATTTCGTGTCCGTCGATGGCCACGATGAGATCGCCGCCAATGAGAATCTTCATGTTGCCCAGGTAGGCGATCTGATTGCCGCCGTGGAGTCCGGCGCGCGCGGCCGGGCCACCGGGGACGGTGCTTTCAATGAGGACACCATACTGATCGGGCAGGCCCATTTGCTTCGCCAGGTCAGGACCGATGGGCAGAATGCTGATTCCAAGGGAGGCGCGGCGGACGCGTCCATACTTCTGGAAGTCGCGGAGCACGGCCTTGGCGGTATCGATCGGGATGGCGAAGCCAATACCGGCGTTTTGCTCGGCGCCATTCTGGGCAATCATGGAATTGATTCCGATGACATCGCCATGGGAATTGAGGAGCGGTCCTCCGGAGTTGCCGGGATTCATCGCCGCATCGGTCTGAATGGCGTCCTGAATGATTCCGCCCTCTGGTCCTTTGACGGAGCGGATTGCGCTGATGATGCCTTCGGTCATGGTGCCGGAGAGGCCGAAGGGATTGCCGATGGCGTAGACCTGCTGACCGACCTGGAGATTGCGCGAGCTGGCGAGGGCGACGGGGACCAGATGGGAGGCATGAATCTGCAGGAGGGCCAGGTCATGGAGGCGGTCCTGACCGATGACCACCGCGGTATAGCGCCGCTTATTCCAGGTCTGCACCTGAATGGTTCTGGCGCCGGCGACAACGTGATAGTTGGTCAGGATATGTCCCTGTTTGTCGAGAATGAAGCCGGAGCCCTGGCCCTGGGAGGGAACGAAGCCATAGAAAAAGTCCAGAGTGACCGTGGTCGAAGTGATGTTGACGACGGACGGCAGGGCTTTTTTGTAGACGGCGATGTTGTTGAGCTCTTCGGGAGTGTATTCCGAGTCCGCGTGCGCTTCGGTCAGCGTCAGCGGCGAGTCGGCCAGCAAGCCGTCGTGCCGAAAATGGAAATGCGCGATTGCGTACCAGAAACCTCCGACCAGCAGGCAAATCAAAATCGTTCTGCGAAAGGTCATATCGTACTCGGCTTTCGTCCCCCATCTGCACCGCTGAAGTGCAGGTCGTGCGCTCGCTGCGGTGTGGAATGCCCGCGCCGCATACTCATTCTAGGACCTGTCCATGGCGCGCTCCAGAGGCAATACCCTTAGCGCCGATTCAGCCTGCAATTCCGCCGCCACCCGCGCTACCTGGACACGCATGGCCTCCATCGAACCGCTGTTATCCAGCACATAATCGCAGTGTTCCGCCTTTACCGCGTCCGGAAGCTGCGCGGCAAGGCGAGCACGGGCGTCCTGTTCCGCCTGTTTTCGCTGCTCCGGGCCTGCGTTTTCGGGGAGCACACGGTTGAGATAGCGCTGAATCTTCAGGTCATCGGGAGCTGTGACCAGCACCAGCCGGTCGAAGCGTTTCGGCCATTTCGGCACGGTTCCCCATGCCTCAGCCTCGAAGATGAGCGCGGACTCCACGACCGCTACGGCAGCCGGCTCCGCGGCGAAGATGGCCTGCATCCGTCGCTCCTGTTCGGCCACGACAGGAGGATGCACGATGCGGTTCAGCTCTGCCAGGCGGTTTCTCGTGAAAGCGAGTGCGGCCAGGCGTGCACGGTCGAGGGTGCCATCGGACTGGAGAACTTCCGCGCCAAAATGTTGGACGATTGCGTGAAAAATCTCCTGCCCGGGCCGCATCATCTCCCGAGCGATGGCATCGGCCTCCAGCACATGAAAGGAATGCTCGCGGAAGATGGCCGCGACCGTTGATTTGCCGCTGCCGAGGCCGCCGGTCAGTCCCACCCTCAACATGTGGCCTGCTTTCCGTTCCGGGAATAGGCTTCGCTGGTTGGCTCGTTGGGCTCCGTCGTCCTGGATTCCGGACACTCGAACCGCGATCTGTCTGCAATGGCGGAATAGGCCATGTTCACCACTATACGGTCCCGCACGGTGGGATCGGTGCAAGTGCTTCTCTTGGGTTTTCCGCCAAGATATTGAGACGGGGCCAATACAGTTAGCGGCAGGCTTGCAACACTAATTCCCGCTTCAGGTGTCTAACCGAGCGTGGACAGATAAACCCGGCCCAGTGGTCCGTGGGCCTGAAGGAGCCACCCATGGCAGGCGAAGGCAAAATCGAGAAATTCCCGGTTGCGGAGCTTGCAGGGCTGCGCACCGAACTCCTCCAGTCCGGCTTCGACTCGTGGCAGGCCGCCGAACTGGTCACCTCATTTCTTTCCGGACGCGGTTATGGCGCGGATCCGGCCGTGGTGCGTGAAGCGGTCGTACGGCTCGAGGGGGCGGACTGTTCCGTGGAGTCGCTGCAGCACGAGCTGGAATGCGTAGCGTACGTAATGTAGGAATCCCACATTCAGAAAAGGGGACCTTGCAGGTCGTTGCATGGGGCGCAGCTGTCAGCAGGTACGGATCAACCGCGCGTGTCCTTTTTTGACGCTGCTGCCCGCAGTTTTACATGCTCTGATTGATTCAACAGCGCATTCTCCGAAACTTTTGTGACGGTCACCCTGGGTTTTTTGAGTCTTCCCGGACAGGTAAACCGTCAATATAGGAAAAGAAGGCTTCCGAAACGGGGCTTCGTGTCTCCCTATCCGCAGGGCGGGCGCGACCGTTGAAGAGAAGGAAGCTGCATAAAAGTCTCGCTCCCGCGAAGTGCGGCATGCCGTGCGCGAACGGGAGGAAACCCACCTGGACGAAACCGTTACTCACGGGCCCGTGGATCATCGCTCGTGGTGTGTCCGGTCGTCTCCACGTCAACCCAAGAGCCGCGGCAGCCGTGCGGCGTAGCGCAGGTCTTTCTTATAAAGGAGTTTTGACATTATGCGTTTTTCCTTAAGGAATGTTTCTCTCGGTCTTGCCCTGGCGTCCTTTGCTACCGTCGGCTTCGCCTCGGCGCAAACTCTGGTGGGAGTGAATGCTCGTCTGGACCACACGATCAGTTCGCAGAGCGCGAAAGTGGGTGAGACGGTAACGGCAAAGCTGAAGGAGAAGGTCAGTGTGGACGGCGTGAAACTGCCGAAAAACACCACTCTGATTGGTACCGTTACTGAAGCGAAGAGCTCGGAGAACCGCGGGCCCTCTTCTCTCGTTCTTACCTTTACCGAAGCCGAGCTGAAGGGTGGGAAGAAGATTAAAGTGAAGGCCACCGTGATCGCCGCCTATCCAGCCGATCAGGCTGATCAGAGCGTCAATTCGAATCAATTCCTGCCGCTGCCGCCGGCGACGGTTTCTTCGGACTTTGCGGCCGATCAGTCCGGGGCTTTGGGCAAGATCTCTCTGAGCTCCTCGGCGCAGAAGGACTCCTCCGTGACCTTCACGCAGAAGAAGGGGAATTTCCGCCTGGATGCGGGGACGTATCTGCAGATGGGCATCGGCACTTCCGCCGACTGACAAACTCTGTTTCCGTCGTCCGGGAAAAAGGCCACCCCGCTGAGGGGCGGCCTTTTTGTTTCGATGCGCACAGGGCCCGCATTTGTTGCGCCCTTCTTCAGACATTCGAGAAAGTAATCCCGGCGCGGCGTTTGCGGGCTTCCGCGCGTCCAATCAACAGGAGGCCAAGTGCACGATCACTTCCAAAAACTAAACCTCCCGGCCGCTGGCCGGAGAGATGCAGAAAATTTGTCTGAAGGGAGTTCGATTATGCGATTGGCACAATCCTTGAGAAATTTAGCCCTGGGCGTGGCAGGGGCGGCGTTTGTCGCTACAGGCGCCAACGCGGCCTATGCCGCTCCGTCCGTATCGGCGCACTCGGCCTCGCAGGGAACGTATTCATCCGAAAGCAGCAGCTCCAGGTCTCAGGCCTGGCATCTGGTGGGAGTCAACGCTCATCTCCAGCGCTCGATCAATACATCCTCGGCGCGTTCCGGCCAGAAAGTCGTGGCCAAGCTCAATGAAGCTGTTACCACAAGCTCCGGCATTCGACTGGATCGCGGCACACTGCTCATGGGCAGAGTGGCGCACGTCAGCGATTCCAGCCACCGGGGACCCTCCAGTCTGAGCATCGTGTTTACGAGCGCGAAGCTGCACAACGGCCGGGTGATCCCCGTTAAGGCCACGGTTCTCAGCGCAGCTCGCGGCAACGCCTACGGGTGGGAAGACAGCAACAACCCTCTGGGTCCGGCGCCACATCATGTTAGTCCTAAAGAGAACGTCCAGCAGAAGCCGGGGCTGCTCACGGATACGGCAATGCGCAGCGCGGTAGGGAACCACAACTCGGCCACGTTTGTCCGGAAGAACGGTAACATCAAGCTGCTCGCCGGCACTTACCTGCAGCTGGCCATTGCGGCCCACGGCTCCCAGGGGATGCACAACGGTGCGATGAAAAGCGATCAGCAGGGCGGGTAATCGAATTGAGAGCATGAAAGGAACGCAGCAAAAGGACCGTCCCGCGGGGCGGCCTTTTTGTTTGCTGGGGCGGTGAAATTATTTCAGTTAGCCGGGTTCTCTTCATGCGAAAAGGAATTTCGTCCGGACGCGGGTGCTGTCGTTCACAGGTCTTCGCACGTCCAATTGGGTGACAGGGCCTAATCCACGATCACTTCCACGAAAATGCCTGCCGGCGCCGAGCCGGAGAGATGCAGCAGATTTTTCCGAAGGGAGTTCGATGATGCGATTGGTACATTCACTGAGAAGCTGGTCG
>DAHVZZ010000309.1:0-3523 GCA_027323785.1 Acidobacterium sp.
TGCATGAGCCCCGTCGTTGTTAAAGCCCATTCGATTCACGAGAGACTTTGACCCCCGGTATCGGAACAAACGGGGAATGGGATTTCCCTCCTGGGGTTTTGGTGTGACTGTTCCTATCTCAACAAAGGAAAAGCCAAGAGCTTGCCAACCCCATAGGGCGGTTCCGTTTTTATCGAAACCGGCAGCCAGGCCCAAGGATGAGTCCAGAATTCCAAATGGCGATGTCACTCGAATTGCCTCTGCCCACTGTGGACGAGGCCAGATGCCCAGCCGGTGGAGAGCGCCGAGCATCCGAACTCCCAACATTCCGAGTTTATGAGCCTTCTCGGCGGAAAGCCTGAAGAGTATTGGCCGTATGAGCAGGTACGCGCCTGACAAAAGACGGATGCCAGTGGTCTTCATGGGATCAGATTTGTGGCCAAAAGCTCGAAATGGCATCATCTTCGCTTTTCAGTGCAGATTTCCTGAAGTGCAGTGATCCCACGGGGCAATCGACAGGACTCAGCATGGGCGAATCGATGGATGCCCGTGGGATCGTCGGGAGCGAACGGCGGCGGAGCCGACTGCGGCCTCTGACCAAAGACACGGCGCGCGCGGTCGTGGGCAAAGGCAATGTCGCGGGTATGGCTGCGCATTGCCTCGGTCGTCCAGCCGCGGGTGCGGAGGACGTCGAGAATCTGCTCGCCCGCCAGGGCATCCGGGGCGCGGACGTGTTCGAACCCGCTTTCCAACGGTCGGCCCCCGCGGATCGCTTTTCCGAAATCGCTGGTGGTAATGTCGCTGATCCAGTGGGAGACGCCGGAAGCCGTCGGAATTTCGGCAGCCAGCGCATCGACGGTCGCTGCCGGAAGATACATGAGCACGCCTTCGGTGATCACCAGCGACTGCTCAGTCCCCGCGGCTTCGTACATCGTGCGGCGCTGGGCGGCATCGTTCAGGTCCACGCTCAGGCGCTCCACATGGCAATGCGCCTTCTCGCCGGCCAGCAGGCCGTGCTTGTAGTCGAGCACGTCGGGAAAATCCACTTCGATCCAGCGAAGCGACGACGGGAGGTCGAGGCGCCAGGGTCGGGTGTCGAGTCCGCATCCGACGCTCAGAACCGTACGGATGGAATGGATCGCAAGGGCGTCGGCCAGCAGTTCATCGATGAAGCGCGTGCGCACGGCCATGCCGAAGCGAAGGACCATCGCCCAGGATAATCCATCCAGAATTGCGAAGCCGCGCTCTCCGGCCAGGCGGGCGGCGAAAGGATCGCGGGCGAAGGCGTCGGGCTCTTCGGTTTCCAGGGCGCGGCAGGCGGCGACCATCAGAGCCGTATCGCTAACGTGCGAAATCTCGTGTTTCCTGGGCGGCAGCTGTGTCACTGTGGCCTCCAGCGGGTAGAACGGGCCGATTCAGAATAGCTTCTTCGGCTTCACACACAAAGGAATATATTCGGCCCCGCATGATGGGCGCTTTGCCGGTCAGAATCCATTCGTGGCATCTGGCTGCGGGGTGGAGAAAGAGGGAGGCTGCTATTCTGTGTTACCGAAACTATCTATCTTTATCCACGAAGCTATGGTGGGTTTTGCACCGGCGCTGACGGCGGAGCCTGTGAAGCAACCTGATGGGAGGCGGTCCGGTGCAGACGCGGATGTTGAAATCGGATGAGGGAAGGATGGCAGGGGCTGCCGATGAATCGGTTTGACATGCGTGCCTTGCATGCAGAGCTCGATGCGCAGAGGCGAGGCCGGGGGCTGAGCTGGGCGGAACTGACTACCGAGCTGAGGGATGGGGCGCATGGGGAGGCCTCCGATGGCGCTGAGTGAGTGGGGAAAGAGGTAGGCTTCTATCATGTGTGGCCGGTACTATCGCCGTTCCGACAAACAGAGGATTGCCGAAGCGTTCCGCCTGGGACGGCTGCCGGATGGGTTTGTGCTGCCGGACTGGGACTATAACGTTGCGCCGACGTCGATGCAGCCGGTGATTCGGCTGAACGAGGAGAGCGGCGAACGGGAGATGGTGCTGATGCGGTGGGGGCTGGTGCCGCACTTCGCAAAGAGCGCGACGGAGTTTCGGGGGTTTTCGACGATCAATGCGAAGGCGGAGACGGTGGAGGAGAAGGCGCTGTGGAGGGGGCCGTTCCGGAAGCGCCGGTGCCTGGTGCCTGCCGATGGATTTTACGAATGGCAACGGGTGGATGCGAAGACGAAGAAGCCGTATGCCTATTCGCTGAAGAGCGGAGGGCCGTTCGCGTTCGCGGGGCTGTGGGACGCGTGGAAGGATGCGGCGAGCGGCGCGTGGCTGGAGAGCTTTGCCATTGTGACGACGACGGCCAACGAGCTGACGGGTCAGGTGCATGACCGGATGCCGGTGATTCTGCATGCGCGCGATTACGACCGCTGGCTGGAGCGGAGCGAGGCGCACGCGCCGCCGACGGATTTACTGCGGCCGTATGAGGCGGGGGAGATGCGGATGGCGGCGTGCAATTCCAGGGTGGGTGCCCCTTTGCCGATCATGGACGCCCGCCTCGCAACGAACGGCACCACAGTCAGATAGCCTGTGGCAGCCTTGTCCGATTACCTCGCGGCCATTTGCCGATCACCCGCAGCCGTCAGCCATCTGATATGGAATGAGTGGATTATGGCCAATGACATTCGTTGCCCCTGCCTCATCCGGCAGGCTTAGCCAGCGGGAAAGGTCACTTCCGCCCCGGCTTCCTGGCCCCGTGCTTCGCACCCTTCACCGCACCTTTTGTCGTGTTTTTCGTCTTCCGCCACGCCTTCTTGGTGCCGTGTTTCGTGGCGCGCCAGCCTTTTTTCGTGCCGCGTTTGGTCGCCCGCCAGCCTTTCTTCGAATACTTCTTCGTCGCGTGCCAGCCCTTTTTCGCGCCTTTCTTTGTGCCCCGGCCGGCATCTTTTGCCGCATCTTTGGTGTGCCGCCCCGCAGACCGCATGTCCTGTCCCGCTGTCTGCGCGGAAGCCTGCAGCGGTATCGAGTACGGAACCAACATCAGTGCCGCCCCGAAGATCGCCGTCATCAACTGCCGTGTTCTTCTCATAGTGAAGGGATGGGATGGCCTCACCCTCGAACCGAGTTGTGCCGAGCCCAACGAAATCCCTCTGCCCTCGCCGCCACCCGCTCCGTCCGTCCCTGCCTCGATTTAGAATCGAGCTACCGGCTGTGAGCACTCCCACCATCTCCGAGCCATCCACCGCTCGCCCTTCCGCCGCTCTGCGCGGCTTCGCCTGGGGCGTGCTGGTCTACAACATCGCCGTCATCGTCTGGGGCACCGCCGTCCGCGCCACCGGCTCCGGCGGAGGCTGCGGCGAGCACTGGCCCCTGTGCGACGGCGACCTCATCGTCCATCATCCCGGCATCGCTACCCTCATCGAGCTGTCGCACCGCATCACCAGCGGCATCGACGTCATCGCCGTCATCGGCCTGGCTCTCTGGATCTTCCGAGCCCTCCCGCGCCGCCATCTATCCCGTGCCTGGGTCATCGCCGTCGTCGTCTTCATCTTCAATGAGGCCCTCCTCGGCG
>DAHVZZ010000312.1:0-6320 GCA_027323785.1 Acidobacterium sp.
GCCTCAAATCCCATTCACTTTCATGGAAATCAGGCCGACAGCCGGAGAACCATTTCCCCCACTGCGGGAAGCCTCTCCGGTGAACCCCCGCCTCTATGTAAAATACGAAGACCAGAACGTCCGCTCTGCGGCTTTAGGCTATGCCGGGTACGGCCGAAGCTGGCCTTCCGGCCAGCCGGATATTCGGAAATTTCACATTTTTCAGGTGCCCGCGCGGTGCCGGGGAGACGCGATGAAAATGGGCAAATTTGTTTTCTTCAGCCTGGCAATGGGATTGGCAGCCATGGTTGCCGGAGCCGAATCCGGCCCCCAGATCAGCCAAACCTGGATGAAGCATGTTCCTGCGGCGCAGCGTGCTAAAGTTGACCCCTACCTCGGCAAACCCGCCGCCATCGCCGCTGGCAAGCGAGCGTACGCCTCCACCTGCGCCGTCTGCCATGGCGACAAGCTTCAGGGAACCGAGGGCAAGCCCTCGCTGCTCGCTCCCGTCGTCCGCAAAGCCACCGACGGCGAGCTGATGTGGATCATCCAGAACGGCGACCTGAACCACGGAATGCCGCCCTGGGGCGTCCTGCCCACCCAGGAACGCTGGCAAATCATCGCCTGGATTCGTTCCATGCAGCAGTCAGCTCCCGCCGGAAAATAACCGCCAACCCATACCGGCCATGCGAGGGGTCAAAGCCCCTCGCCGTGACCTCCGGTGACGGAATTTCCCCCACCTTCCTGGGACCCTCCGGGCCTGGTGCATAATGGCTGTAGGCGCGGGCCTCCTTCCGTGAATTTGCCGAATTCCATTACGCTGGGCCGCATCTTTTGCGTTCCCGTCCTTATCTGGATGCTGTCGCCGCACTTTCCCCATGGCGGCTGGCACGGCGAGCAGGAAGTTGTCGCCTCCCTTTTCTTCATCCTCTTGTCCATTTCGGACGGCATCGACGGCTACCTGGCGCGCCATCGCGGCCAGATTACGACCATGGGCATGCTGCTCGACCCCATCGCCGACAAGCTGCTGATCACCTCCGCCTACGTCACCCTTCTGGTCTTCAACCCCGCCGTGGTCAAGCCCTGGATCGTGGTCGTCGTCATCGGCCGCGAATTCCTCGTCAGCGGCCTGCGTTCCATCGCCTCCACCGAGGGCTTCACCATCGAAGCCAGCGATCTCGGCAAGCTCAAAACCGTCATTCAGATTGTCTCCGTCGTGGCCGCCGTGGTCGATCGCGGCTGGCAGATGTGGCACTTCGGCTGGTTCATCGTTCCCGTCCACCTCATCGCCGTCGTCGGCATTTACTACATGGCCGCCGTGTCCACCATTTCGGCCGTCGACTATTTCGTCGCCTTCTGGCGCAAGATCGACCGCGCTACCGAAAAGCGCCGCAGCAGCGACAACGAATTTGTCCTCAGCCGGCGGCGTAAAGACAGCGCGCCCGCCGCGCATAACGCCACCCAAATCTAGGGCCTCTTCGCACCACCGCCCCATGACAGGGTGAAATTCTTCTGGCTGGATCTCGAATATGGCGGAGTTGCGGGACATACTGGCAGTTTGGAAGCGCGCCACCTCCGGCGGCGAGCAGATTTGCCTCGCCACCGTGGTGGCAGTCGCAGGCTCGGCTTACCGGCGTCCCGGCGCCCGCATGCTCCTCACCTCGGCTGCAGACCGCGCCGGAACCATCAGCGGCGGCTGCCTGGAAGCCGAAGTGATCAAAAAAGCCTGGTGGCTCACCGAATCGGGCTCATCCATCCAGCGCTACAGCAGCTTCTTTGACGACGAAGGCGAAATGCCCTGGGGCCTCGGCTGCGGCGGCACCGTCATCCTTTTGCTCGAACGCCAGCCCGCGGCAACCGCCGTGCTCGAAGCCCTGCGCCGCGGCCACGTCGAACGCACCGCCTCCGTGATCGTCTCGCGAACGTCCCCCGCCCGTCCCGGAACCGCCCTCATCCTCAACCATGCCGGCGAAGCCGTCTTCGCCGCCGATCCCGGCGAACAGGAGCGCGCCCTGGCCGCCGACGTCCTGCAGCGCCGTACTTCCCGGCACACGGACGGCCTCTTCGTCGAATACCTTGCTCCTCCCCAGGCTCTCTGCATCTTCGGAGCCGGCGACGACGCCCGCCCGCTCGTCGACTTTGCCGCCACCCTCGGCTGGCATGTCACCGTCGCCGACGGCCGCTCCAATCTCCTCCGCCCCGAGCGCTTTCCCCAGGCCGCCAGCATCGTCGCCTCCGAAGAGGCGCTGTCCGCGCTCCGCCCCGAAGACGCCGCCGTCGTCATGACCCACAGCTACGAACAGGATCGCGCGCTGCTCCAAACCCTGCTCCCCATGAAGCTGAAATATCTGGGCATGCTTGGCCCCCGCCTCCGAACTGAGCGCCTGGCCGGCGAAGTCGCCCCCGAACTCAGCCTGACCCCCAAAGAATGCATGGAGCGCCTCCACGCGCCGGTCGGCCTCGACCTCGGCGGCCATGCTCCCGTGCCCATCGCCCTCTCCATCGTCGCGGAGATTCAGGCCGTCCTCTCCGGACGCACAACTCGCGCCGTCCCGGTCAACCATCTCTCCACCCATGCCTGATCCCCGCTCCGCCGCGGTGCTCCTGGCCGCCGGCGCCTCGACTCGCCTGGGTCAACCCAAGCAGCTGATTCAAAAGGATGGCGAAAGCCTGCTGCGGCGCACCGCCCGGCTCGCCGTCGAAGCGGCCTGCTCGCCCGTCATCGTCGTCCTGGGCTCTGAAGCTGCGCGTATGCAGCCCCAGATCAACGGCCTCCACGCTCACGCCATTGTCCACCAGGCCTGGCCGGAAGGAATGGGCAGCTCTCTCCGCGCCGGCGTCGAGGCCCTTCTGACCCGCCCCGGCTCACCTCCCCAGGCCCTCCTGCTGCTGGTCTGCGATCAGCCCCGCCTCACCCTGGACCACCTCCACTCGCTCCTCCGGCGGCACACGGACTCGGGCGCACCCATCACCGCTTCCGCCTACGCCGACCGTACCGGCGTCCCCGCAGTCTTCTCGGCATCCATGTTTCCCCGGCTCCTCGCCCTCCACGGCGATCGCGGCGCACGCGACCTCATCCGCCAGGCAGGCGATACCGTCGCAACGGTGCCCTGGCCCGACGGCGTCCTGGACCTGGACCGCCCCGAAGACCTCCTGCGGATCTGACCCTCCCGCTGGCGCTGACTGACGTCCAAATCGTTACCAAAACGAAGCATTTTTCGACAATATGAAAACAAATTCGTTTTCCACGGCTAACCCTGGGTCCCCAGGCGCGTGCCGGGTGTTGCCAGTCGTTGTTCCGGCGGGCTAGCATACGTGGCAGTTTGGCGTAGTCCCTCGCTCGAAGGGACGCGCCAGGATAAAGCCATGTCCATCCCCGAAAAGCTGAAGTTTAAAACCAATCACAAAACCAGCGTGCGGAGCGACTTCCTATGGCGTGGTATGCCTACTGCATAACAGAACGACAGGCGTTCCCTGAACTCCTGAGGCACCGTAAACCGATTCCCATGGAGTCTGTCACCGGAATTCACGGAAATCAAATCTTTCTCTATCCAGCCAGTGATCTAGCCGTTATCGTCAGCGAATATGCCCCGGAAGAAACGCTCGGCCAGCAGGCCGGCGTCGATCACGCCCGAGTCATCGCCGACTGCTTCAAAACCTCAACCGTCCTTCCCTTCCGCTTTGGCACCGTATTTTCCGACGACGAAGCCCTTCGCCGCTCCATCCGGTCCAATCAGCGCCAGTTCCTCACTAACATCGACCGTCTCCGCGGTAAGGCGGAAATGCACCTCAAGGTTTTGCTCGACGACTGCTGCCGCGATCAGGCGCATCGCTATGCGGCCGAAGTGCTGCCGTCCGTCGGCAAGGCCTACCTCTCCAACCTGCGCGAAAGCGCCGCCCTGCAGCGGGAACGCCAGACCAAGGCCCGCGCCGTCACCGTCCAGATGCATCGCATGTTCCTCCCGCTCGCCGAAGAAGTCAGCTGCAAGCGCATGGAAACCGGCAAAATGCTCCTGGATATTGCTCACCTCATCGATTCAGCCGGCGTGGAGCGCTACCAGAACAAATATTCCAGCGCCACCATTCAGCTGAAGGATTGCCGGATGCAGCTCTCGGGGCCGTGGCCTCCGTACCACTTCGTCCACCGGCTCACCACGCATCACGCGTCTTCGTCCGCGCCCGCGAACGGAGCCGTGCGTTCCGCGGTGAATCTCGCGGCCTCCGCCTAGCATCCCACCAAAAAGGAACAAAAAGAAAAGCCCCGGCGGACCCACGAACCACCGGGGCTTTTATCGAGGGCGGCAAGGGGCGACGACGGTTAGTGCGGCGCCCCGCGCGCCTCATGCATATAGACGCAGCATGGTGTGAGAAGGTAAGTCGGGTTTTTTCCACCGCCTTTTGTAATTTTTCTTCCTCCCTTTCGAAGTCTTCTCGCCGCCATTCCTGCCCGGTTTCCCGTGCCGCGGGCGGCGCATTTCCCTGATGTCCTCCGCACCCAATATCATCTCCAGAGACCATGACTAAGATCGCGCTTCTCTTTCCAGGACAGAACTCGCAGTATGCCGGCATGGGCCGCAATCTTGCCGACAATTTCGACGTGGCCCGCAGAACCTTCGAAGAGGCCGACGACGCTCTCGGCTTTTCCATCTCGAAGCTCTGCTTCGACGGACCCGAAGATCAGCTCAAGCTCACCGAGTTTCAGCAGCCCGCCATCTGCACCGTCTCCGTCGCCGCCCTGCGCGTCCTCGCCGAGCGCGGCATTGCTCCCGCCCTCGCGGCCGGCCACTCCCTCGGCGAATACGCCGCCAACGTCGCCGCCGGTTCCCTCGCCTTCGCCGACGCTGTCCGCACCGTCCGCCAGCGCGGCCGCTTCATGCAGGAAGCCGTGCCCGCCGGAAAAGGCGCCATGGCCGCCGTCCTCGGCCTCAGCTCCGAAGAAACCGCCCGCGCCTGCGCCGATGCCGCCGCCGAAACCCACAGCGTCGTCTCCGCGGCCAACTTCAACTCGCCCGAGCAGACCGTCATCTCCGGCGAAGCCGCCGCCGTCGAACGCGCCGCTGCCCTGTGCAAAGATCGCGGAGCGAAGCGCGTGGTCATGCTCCAGGTCAGCGCTCCCTTCCACTGCGCGCTCATGCAGCCCGCCCAGGACCGCCTCGCCGAGCTGCTCCGCACTCTTCCCTTCGCCGCCCCAAAACTTCCCGTCGCCGTCAATGTCGACGCCGCCCTCGAAACCGATCCCGCGCGTCTGCGCGATGCGCTCATCCGCCAGGTCACCGGCACCGTTCGCTGGGTGGAGTCGGTTCGCCTGCTCACCGCCGAGGGAATCACCCACTTCATTGAGGTCGGTCCCGGCAAAGTCCTCGCCGGTCTCATGCGCCAAATCGACCGCGCCCAGACCTGCCTCAACATTGAGGATGCGCCCAGCCTCGCGAAGCTGGAACAGGCACTCCTCCCCGCAAACTGATGCCGGCGCGTGGACTCTTTCGCTGTGTTAGTGTGAGGTTAAGCTGGATCGGGGCGTCTGCGAGCGTCCCCGCGCTTCGCGTTTATGCCGCAACCGCCTAATGCAGTTTCGCCGCCCAATCCGCCGGCGAGTTCTCCCGCGGATTCGCCCCAGCCCTCCCGCGCCGGACGCTGGGTGCAGCGCGCCGATCTCTTCCTCCGCGTCATGATTGGCCTCTACCTCGGCCTCATTCTCTTCTTCCTTCCATGGACGCACCTCTGGATGTTCAATCGCTTCTTCATGTACTACTCCGGCGTGGCGCGCATCATGCAGCATGGCGCCGTCCGCGGCATGGTTTCCGGGCTGGGCCTGCTCAACCTCTGGATCGCCATCTCTGACGCCATCCACTACAAAGAGGTCTGACCATGTCCCGCAAACCTCCGGCCCCTCTCGAAAGCGCCGCTCTCGCCTACGAAAACGAGTCCTTCCTCAACAGTCCCGAAGGCCGCATCGTCCGCATCCTCTCCGAGTACACTGAGCCCCTCGCCCGCTTCCGCAGAGAGCGCATCCAGGACACCGTCGTCTTCTTCGGCTCCGCCCGCTTTCGCGCCCTCGACGAAGCCAGCCGCGAGCTCGAACTCCTCGCCAATACCGGATCGCAGAAACGCGCTCCCGAAGAGGAACAGCCGGCCCGCGCCCCCATCGATGAGGAAACCAGCGAACTCCGCCGCAGGCGCGCCGAGTCCGCCGTGGAGATGGCCCGCTACTACGAGGATGCCCGCCGTCTCGCCTTCCTTCTCACCGAGTGGTCCAAAGATCTCAACTTCCGCAGAAGCCGCTTCGTTGTCACCTCCGGCGGCGGCCCAGGCATCATGGAAGCCGCCAACCGCGGCGCATG
>DAHVZZ010000313.1:0-4102 GCA_027323785.1 Acidobacterium sp.
AAAGATGAGCAGCGAACCCGGCCCGCGCAACGACGCGGACGCCAGGCGTCTGATCAAATTCATGCTTCTGCCTCCTGGAATCGTACAAAAATGGTTCAAGTTAACGTGGTTGATCTCTGCGAAACCAATCTTCCGGCTTCACCCTGTTACGGCCCCTCCGCGCGCGACGATTATCGCGTGTCGGAAAGGGATGCGAGGTCTGCGCATTCGCTGTTCCAGCGACAAACATCAGGCTCGCAACTCCCAACAATCCCCGCGACAACCCTTGCATGGACCGCATCAACCCGACAATGAGGTTCAATTGGTTGGTCCTTCGGGAATTTTTCATTGAACCCGGCGAAACCTAAATGCGCAGGGGAAGCAAGCGATACGTTAATTCCGTACAAACGTGTACAGACGCGCCCCGAAACCCGCGAAACCATGTACATCACGTAGACTCAGCACCTTACACTGATTCCGACGGCCCTGTTTCAGTGCGATTGTGACCCCGTACATCGGCTCGCCGTCTTCGCCTTCCCGCGGTTCGGCCGGCGGTCAGCAACCTTCGGGAGCAATCCCGCCCCCCGGATTCTCCGTTGCGAGCTTCTTTGTTGCAACCGTATACATAGTCTGGCTATCATCGAGTTTTCCGGAGATCCTGGTTGTCCAACAACAGGCAGAGTGAACCTGACTCACCCCGCGATGCCTCCACGGCCGAAGAACGTCGCGAACTGGAGACCGTCGCCGCGGCACTGTCGAATTCTTCTCGGCTGCTGCGGCTGCTCACCTACATCGGGGAAAAGTACTTCCTTGGCGAGACCGACAAGCTCCACGAGTACGAGATCGCGACCGAAGTCTTCGGCCGGTCAAGGACTACTTTCAATGCCGGCGAGGACGCGATCGTCCGCGTCGAGGCCCATCGGCTGCGTAAGCGGCTAAAAGAGTATTACGAAGGCGAAGGGAAAGATCACTCCATTCAGCTCACGATTCCCCCGGGAACCTACATCCCGGTCTTTGTGCGCCGTTTCGCTACCCCTGAAAGCCCTGCGGATCCGGAGCCCGTCTCCCCCGATTCCGGAAGCCCATGGTGGCGCCCCTTTCCGTGGTGGCTCTATGCATCGGTGGCGCTCACGCTGTTGCTGACCGGTATCGGCATCTACATGCTTCGCGGCGGCCATGCCGCCACACCGAACCGTCCTGCCCCGCCTGCATCCAGCACCCCTTCCTCCGTCCCAACCCAGCCATATGCAGCTGTCCCTCTCCGCATCCTTGCCGGTTATTTTGGAAAGCCGCGAATCGACAGCGCCGGGCAGGTCTGGCTGCCGGATCAATACTTTGTCGGCGGTGGTACGTGGAATCGAACGGAGGAAGCTGAGGGAACTGTCCGGCGCACCAGCGATCCATTGTTATTCGAGCACTGGCGCAATGGCGACTTTAGCTACGAAATCCCCTTGCGGCCAGGCACCTATGAACTGCACCTGTACTTTGTATCTGCGGAGCCCTCCGCAAGTTCTCCCCCGACATTCTCCGTCACCGCCAATGAAAAACCTCTCCTGTCGGCGTTCGACGTGAATTCGGACGCGCTGGGAGGAAACATCGCCGACGAGCGTGTCTTCCGCGACATTCACCCCGCGGCCGACGGTTTTCTGAATCTTGCCTTTAGCAGTGAGCGAGTCCCGCCCTCAGTAAACGCCATCGAGATTCTGCCCGGGCTCCCCCATAGTCAGCGCCCGATCCGGATCGTGATGCAGCCGACCTCCTTCACCGATCACAACGGCAACTTCTGGCAACCGGACACCTACTACCTGGGCGGCTACACCCGGCAACCGCGCCTGCCCGTTACCGGCACCTCCGACCCCGGCCTCTACGCCGGCGAACGCTATGGGAACTTCTCCTATGCCATTCCTGTCGATACTCGGGATCAGTACACGCTGATCCTCCATTTCGCCGAACTCTACTTCGGGCCGAATGCTCCCGGAGGCGGAGGGGTCGGAGACCGCATCTTTCGCGTGATGTGCAACGGCAATACCCTTCTCGACAGTTTCGATATCTACAGCCAGGCGGGCAGCCTCCACGGCCTGACGGAGACCTTTTACCACCTCAGCCCCACCGCGCAGGGAAAGCTCAATATCACCTTCGAGCCTATTGTTAACAACGCTACTGTTTCGGCAATTGAAGTTGTGGATGAGTCACACTAATCGGCGTCATCCGGCCTGACCGCTCATTCCCTCGCATAAGCGTACCGGATCGAAACAAACCGGCTCGCATCGCCCCGATAAGGATACTAACTCACGCAAATACAAGAATGTACGCTGAACCATGGGGTTCCGGTACGCCCTGGTACGTGACGGTACAAGATTAACCTTTCGCAGCCCTTCCCGACCGAATAGCCTCTATCGTCGATCATGAATTCCAGAATCGACGAGCCAATCCTGCCTGGAACACGCAAGGCGCAAAAGTCTGGAAAAGGTGCGCACAGCTCGCCTCTGCGTGCCTCGCTCTTCCCCTCCCGGCGCTACACCAATTCGACCTTCGACGCCTATATTGGGGTGCGCGCGCACGCGCATAAAAGCGGCGCCGCGCTCCGGGGCCACGTGCGGTCGGCACACCGGGGTCAGTTCCAGGAAAATTGCCCGGCGTGTGTGGAACTGCGGAACAAGATGGATGGAACGGGATCCGTAAGGTTTGGGACCAGCCCTGCTTCGGCATCCGCCCAGGGGAACGCCACCACGGATATTCTCCTGCTGGGGAATCAGTAAGTGCCTCTTCTCGGAATCCTCGAGGCTGCAAGGGAGACTTCTCGTCTATGCTTTCGAGGAATGTTGTTTCTGCCCTCGCGGAAAACGCCCGTTGCTTTCCGCTTTTCATCTTCTCACCGGAGGAATAATGGAGAAAGTTGCTATATCGATGCGCATCAGAAAGAACCTGCTTCTAGTGCTGGCGGCGCTAATTTTGATTCCCTTTGCGAACGCGCAGGCGCCAACCGGACTGAACCATCCCATCTATCTGTGGCCGCACGGAGTGCCGGGAGCACTGGGCCATGAACCGGCCGATGTGCCGCGCATGTATGCCTTTGTCCCGCAGAAGCAGTCGACGAGCACGGCGGTGCTGGTGATTCCGGGCGGTGCTTATCAGATCGTCGCCATCGGCCACGAGGGCGTGCAGGTCGCAAAGTGGCTGAACGCGCAGGGTGTGACCGCGTTTGTGCTGGATTACCGGGTGGCGCCTTATCGTTATCCGGCGGAGATTGAGGACGGCGAGCGGGCGATGCGGCTGATTCGCTCGGAGGCCGCGGAGTATGGGATCGATCCGAATCGGATTGGCGTGTGGGGTTCGTCGGCGGGGGGACACCTGGCCTCGACGCTTGGAACGCACTGCGACGAGGACACGGTGAAGCTGAAGAATCCGGACGCAGTGGACAAGCTGAGCTGCAAGCCGGATTTTATGGTGCTGGCGTATCCGGTAATCACGATGAAGCTGCCGGGGACGCATCCGGGATCGCGGATGAATCTGCTGGGGCCACATCCGAGCGCGGCCATGGTGGAGCGCTACTCGAATGAGCTGCACGTGACGAAGGACACGCCGCCGACCTTCCTGTTCGGCACGACCTTCGATCCGGTGGTGCCGATGGCGACGAACGATCTGGCGTTTTACGAGGCGCTGGTGAAGGCGCATGTTCCGGCGGAGCTGCATTTATACGACTTTGCCGATCACGGTTGCGGGCTGTGCGGGTCGTATTCGACGCTGAAGACGTGGCCGATGCTGCTGCGAAAGTGGCTCGTCCAGCGTGGGTGGATTCCTTCCACCGCGCCGAAGCCGCCCGCTCCCGCTCCCAATATGCCGATTTGGATTCCGGGGCTGAAAGGGCCGGGGGAGCCACAACCGTCAAAGTAACCGTGACAGGCACATTCGCCGTTGCAGCTGAAGCCCTCGGGCAACAGCTGCCCGCGCCACGGATGGTGGCGAACCACAGCCAGCCATCTCGTGCTTCTCAGGCAGAGGGTATGCTCCCGCAAAGCGTCTCGCGGGAGCAAGGCCCCTCTGCCGTCCCACATAAGGCTGCGTGAATACGCGCTGAGCGAGAGCCGACGGAGCGAAGCACCTCCTGCTTCGAGACACGAAA
>DAHVZZ010000114.1:0-2401 GCA_027323785.1 Acidobacterium sp.
AAGAATGAGCAAGTCCAGCCGCAAAGGGCCCCAAATGAACTTTTCCTCCGCTCCACACGATAACGATGCCCTGCACAATCTCTCCGCCGAGCCTCGCCTTCATACCGGCATCTCCGGACTCAACGACATCCTCCTCGGTGGTCTGCCCCAGGGCCATCTCTACCTCATCGAAGGCGATCCCGGCACAGGCAAAACCACCCTCGCCCTCCAGTTCCTCCTCGAAGGCATCCGCAATGGCGAGAAGACCCTCTACGTCACCCTCTCTGAATCCACCGAGGAGCTGGAACAGGTCGCCCGTTCCCACGGCTGGCCCGGCGGCGTCCTCAACATCTTTGAAATGATTCCCCCCGAGGACGACCTGCGCCCCGAATCCCAGTACACCGTCTTCCACCCCTCCGAAGTTGAGCTCTCCGATACCGTCGCCTCCATCCTCAAACGAGTGGATGAGATCCAGCCCCAGCGCCTCGTCTTCGATTCCCTCGCCGAGCTGCGCATGCTCGCTCGCGACCCCCTCAGGTACCGCCGCCAGATCCTTGCCCTCAAGCGTCACCTCTCCGGCGGCAAAACCACCGTCCTCCTGCTCGACGACCGCACCACCAGAGACAGCGGCGATGAGCTTCAGCTGCGCAGTATCGCCCACGGTGTCGTCGTCATGCAGGGCATGGAACGCGATTACGGCATCCGCCGCCGCCGCATGGAAATCCAGAAGCTCCGCGGCTCCGCCTTCCGCGAAGGCTTTCACGACTACGTCATCCGCACCGGCGGCATTCAGATTTTTCCCCGCCTGATCGCCGCCGAACACAAACCCGGCTTCGAACGCAAACCCGTCCCCAGCGGTCTCACCGAGCTCGATGACCTTCTCGGCGGCGGCATCGACACCGGTACCAGTACCCTCTTCACCGGTCCCGCCGGCTCCGGAAAATCCACCATCGCCTTCCATTACGCCCTCGCCGCCGCCCGCCGCGGAGAAACGGCGATGATCTTCACCTTCGATGAGTCCAGCGCCACCCTCATCGAGCGCGCCCGCGGCCTCGGCCTCGATCCCGATCCCGTCATGGAATCCGGCCACCTCCGCATTCACCAGGTCGATCCCGCTGAGCTCTCCCCGGGCGAGTTCGTCGCGCAGATTCGTTACCTGGTCGACCGGGAAAATCTCCGCGTCCTCGTCATCGACAGCATGAACGGCCTGCTCAATGCCATGCCGCACGAGCAGTACCTCTCCATGCAGCTCCACGAGCTCTTCGCCTACCTCGGTCAGCAGGGCATCGCCACCATCGTCACCCTCGCTCAGTCCGGCATTCTGGGCACGACCATGCAGTCTCCCATCGACGTCAGCTATCTCGCCGACAGCATTGTCCTCTTCCGCTATTTCGAGGGCTCCGGCCAGATTCGCCAGGCCATCTCCGTCGTCAAAAAGCGCAGCGGCCCCCACGAGCGCACCATCCGCGAGCTTTTCCTCGATAATGGCTCCATCAGCATCGGCAACCCGCTCATCGATTTTGAAGGTGTACTCACCGGAGTCCCCAGGCTGGTCGGCTCCACAACTCCGGAGGAAGATCCTGCTCCCCGAAACTAGGCCATCGGCCCACGACAACCGTACCCTCGTCCTCGCCCCCACCGGCAAGGACGGACAGCTGATTGCGTCTCTCCTCGCCCGCCGCGGTATGCTCTGCTACTCTGCCAGTTCCATCGAGGAGCTTTGCCTCGAAATCTCCCGCGGCGCTGGCGCCGCCGTCGTCTCCGAAGAGGCGCTCACGCCCTCCACCATCGACCTCCTCCGCCAGACCATCGACCGGCAGCCCACCTGGTCCGACTTCCCCCTCATCCTCCTTACCGTCGGCGGCCGCGTCTCCATTCAGAGCGAACGCCTCCGCGAGCTGCGCCGCCCCCTCGGCAATATCTTTCTCCTTGAGCGCCCCCTCCGCCCGGAAACCCTCGTCAGCACCCTCGAGACCGCACTCCGCGGCCGCCTTCGCCAATACCAGATCCGCGATCAGATGCACCAGTACGCCCGCGCCCAGGAGGCCCTCCGCCGCTCCGAAAAACTCGCCGTCACCGGCCGCCTCGCCGCCAGCATCGCGCATGAAATCAACAACCCCCTGGAGGCCGTCACCAACCTGCTCTACCTCATGCGCCTCGATCCGGATGCCTCTGCCTCGAGCCACTACCTCACCCAGGCCGAGCAGGAGCTCGCCCGCGTCACCGAAATCGCCAAACAAACCCTCCGCTTCTACCGCGAGCCGAATCATCCCGTCGAGATCAATGTCGCCGACGTCCTCCGCTCCGTCCTTTCCCTCTTCCATTCCCGCCTCGCCGCCGCCGAGATTGCCACCCAACTCGAAATCGAGGAAGACTCCGCCACAGTTCTCTCCAGCGTCGGCGAACTTCGCCAGGTCCTCGC